>JAISSD010000188.1 GCA_031273295.1 Prevotella sp. | reverse complement strand
TCTGCAACAGAATTTGTCAAAGCGGTATTGACAGAGTTTGTAGAGGAAAAACTGCACCGGTCAAATTCATGCATGGAAGACTTTGGAAAGGGCTTTAACAATATTCGCATTAAAGACTCTACCAAATTCAAAGTTCCGGACAACACGCAGGAAAATTTCAAGGGCAACGGAGGCTCTGCCGCATGCATCCAGTACGAATACGATCTGAAAACAGGTAAAAAACTTCATTCGGATCATTATCAATAACGGGTAGCAGGTCGCTTTAAAATAAGACAATAAAACCGGAACGTATCCTGAACAGTTACGTTCCGGTTTCTTTTGTCGTAGCGCAGTTAAATCCGAAGGGACGAGGTTGAAACTCCATGCTCGTTTTTTTACGGAAAATGGAAAGGCAATTACGAATAATAAACAAACCGAAATAAATTCTTTAACACAACGCACGGTAAGGCCATGCGTCCGGTAGTTGTTGGAGGCAGGGCGCACGTCGCCACCGTCGAAGTACAGGTAGTACGCGGTCGAACTACCACCAGGCGATGATGACCATCCGTGGCCGTGGTAGCCTGTGTTGTTCAACAAGCCGTCATTGTAGCCACGGTACCCGGTAGCGGGAAAGGAGCAGCTACTGGATTGAAAGTATTTGCGGACAAGGCAAACCCCGAACACGAATACAAGCTTGAATATATAACCAACCGGGAAGTATTTCTGTTCCGGTTGGCGGGCTGCTGAATTTATTGGCCACTCTTCTATCAGGTATTACTGCCTGATAAAACTCCGGACTCGGTTTTTTATTTATGCTTTTTACCCGTATTACCAATTAAATCCGAAAGGACGGGAATCCATTTCTGTGGCATACTTTTTAAATCGCCGCCAAATATTTATTTTGGTATATCAATCAATTCCACTTCAAATATAAGATTGGAGAAAGGCTTGATTGCGCCTTGTTCTACGGATCCGTAGGCCAAATCATAAGGGATATAGAGTATCCATTTTGAACCGACCGGCATGAGTTGCAGCGCTTCTGTCCAGCCTTTGATTACTTGCCCTACGCCGAATGTTGCGGGTTTTCCCCTGTCGAGGCTGCTATCGAATACAGTACCGTCGAGTAGCGTACCTTTGTAGTGAACAACCACGCGGTCTGTTGCCGCCGGTTTGGCTCCCGTTCCGTCAGTTATTACTTTATATTGCAGTCCGCTGGGTAATGTTACCACTCCGTCTGCTGTCTTGTTCATCTCCATAAACTTATCGCCTTCCGCAATTTGGGCGGCGTATTTGTCTTTTATTTCTTTAGCTTTTGCGGCGTCCTTTGTTTCCTGCGCTTTTAGAGTTGCATCCTGTATAATGGCTTCGGTTCCTTCTACCAGCAGTTTCTCGTCTTTCAGGCTACCGGAAAAAGCCAAAATAAAGGCATCCATATTTAGCTTTCCCGTTCCTCCGAGTATTTCTTTCGAAAAATTATCGGTCATGGTTGAGAACTGGCTGCCGATTGCCACTCCCGAGTTGAATGCCGATTTGCTGTTATCCTGTTTTATCGTTTGGGTAAACCCGACCAAAAACTCCTCTGTATTGGCTGTATTGGCCACAGCTAAAGAGTCCAGTTTAAAAGTCATTTCGCTCTTTAATTTATCCTGCTTCTTCACATCCGTTTCCTTTTCTATTTTGGATGAGTAACCGGCTCTCACTGTCGCTGTATCTACCGTCACGCCCATCTGGGACAAATAGGATTTAAGGCCGCTTTGCAACATCACGCCCAGCGCATAGGATATTGTATCTACTCGATTTTGGAGAACAGGGCTTGCCGTTACAATCTTTTCAGGGGCGGTCTTTTGCTGCGCGGACAGAGTAAAGGGGCTAAACGCCACACATGCAATGAAGGAGAAAAGTAATAAATTTTTCATTATGGCTGTTGTTTTATTTGTTGATATTCTGTTTTACGGTTTTTGGAAATGTGCATGTTGCTATTGAGGTACAAAAATAGTATTTTTTATTCGTCTATATCGAAACTTCAACAAACTTATTGAGAAATGTTGTAAAAACTTGAAAACTAATCATTATCTTTGCGCGTCCTTAATGGCAGACTCTCTTATGTCGAATATTTTTTTGGTGGGAGCAGGCTTGTTTAAGGGTTAATTACCATACAAGAATATTTGAAATTTTTAATGAAAACATTTGAAGAATTAGGAGTTGCGGCGAATATCCGCAAAGCGATCGAAGAAATGGGCTATGAAAATCCCATGCCTGTGCAAGAAGAAGTGATTCCATATCTGCTGGGCGAAATAAGCGATATTATTGCATTAGCGCAAACAGGAACCGGGAAAACCGCCGCATTCGGGTTGCCTGTGCTACAAAAAATCGAGGTTAAAGAAAATGTGCCCCAGGCGCTGATACTTTGTCCTACGCGCGAGTTGTGCTTGCAGATAGCAGGCGATTTGGCTGACTATTCCAAATATATCGATAATCTGAGAGTACTTCCCGTATATGGAGGTTCGAGCATCGAGAGCCAGATAAAGTCTTTGAAAAGAGGCGTTCAGATTATTGTTGCCACTCCCGGGCGTTTGATAGACCTTATCAATCGTAAAACAGTAGACCTCAAAAGCATAAAGTACGTTGTGCTCGACGAAGCGGACGAAATGCTGAATATGGGTTTTACCGAAAGTATCGACGAAATACTGTCCAAAGTCCCCGACGAAAGAATAATGCTTCTTTTCTCGGCTACAATGCCCAAGGAAATTGCAAAGATCACCAGGAAGTACATGCAAAGCCCCAAAGAGATTACGATAGGCCGCAAGAACGAAGGATCGAGCAATGTAAAGCACGTATATTACATGGTGCATGCAAAAGACAAATATCTCGCCCTGAAACGTATTGCCGATTATTATCCGAATATATACGGTATCATTTTTTGCCGTACCCGTCGCGAAACCCAGGAGATTGCGGATAAATTGATCCAGGATGGATACAATGCAGATTCTTTACATGGCGATTTGTCGCAGGCGCAACGCGACTATGTGATGCAGAAATTCCGTATTCACAATATACAACTGCTTGTGGCAACAGACGTAGCCGCACGCGGACTGGATGTGGACAGCCTTACGCATATCATCAATTACGGTTTGCCTGACGATATAGAATCATATACGCACCGTAGCGGGCGTACAGGCCGTGCAGGTAAAACGGGAACATCCATCTCGATTGTCCATGTTAAAGAAAAGGGGAAAATCAAGAGTATCGAGAAAATCATCAATAAAACATTCGAGCAGGGAATTATCCCTTCGGGTGAAGCTATTTGCGAAAAACAGTTGTTCAATCTTGTTGACAGGATAGAGAAAGTAAAAGTGAACGAGGACGAAATATCCAATCTTCTTCCTTCCGTATACAGAAAGCTCGACTGGCTCGAAAAGGAAGATATTATCAAACGCGTTGTAGCTCTTGAATTCAATCGCCTGATAGATTATTACAGCAATGCCGATGAGATAGAGACCCCTTCCGACCGTTTTTCCCGGAGCGACGACAAATCGTTTCCACGCCGGAAAGACCGTGAGCGTGCAGACCGTTCTGCCGGAGGCGCGCGTTCCGCAGAAAGAGGTTATTCCCGCCTGTTTATCAATGTCGGACGCACAGACAACGTAAATCCTGCCTCATTGATGGGATTGATAAATGATTTCGTTCCTGAAAAAGTGAGTATCGGACGCATTGATATTATGCAAAATTTCTCTTTCTTCGAAGTCCCTGAAAGAGATGCTCAGAAAGTGATAAATTCAATGAGCCGTCAGGAACAAAACGGACGTCGCATATCGGTAGAAGTTGCTCAAGGCGGTAGTGGCGAACGTTCCGGAACCCGGAATCACGACTGGGGAAATTCTTCAGGTTCCTCCCGTTTTGAAAGGGGACAAAAGAGAAGTTCCGATAGCAAGCCCAAATCTTCAAGGCCTTCGGATAAAGGGCATCGCAAAGGCCGTAAACCGAAGTTTTCCTGATAGCGAACCAAACAGAAAAATAAATGCCGTTTACAAATCGATATCGAATTTGTAAATGGCATTTTACATTGGAAACTGTTTAAAGGCCAGGCCAAGGCTGAAAGCCTTCCATCCGGCCCGACATAACATGCGGGTGAAATGACATTGCGATTCACTAATTTCCCGGTCGCTACTATTCTTTAACACAACGGACGGGGAAACTGTACTCCCGGGAGCTGGGGTCGGCAGGGTACGCGTTGCCGCTGTTGCAGGCCAAGTCGATCGCGTCCGAACTATTGTACGGCGAGGCTGACCAGTAGTCGCACCAGACGCCTATCTCTTGCAGCACGCCGTTGGAGAAACGGTCCCCGCCAACGGAAAAAAACGGTTGGTAGCCCGCGATGACATCATTAGTCTTGCGGCGGCCGACAACGACATTGCTGGCATTCTTCACTATCCAAGTGCCGTAGACATTACCGGCGAAAGTGCCGGTATAATCGGGCCAACTGGTATTTGTTGAAGGTTTGATTGGATAGTCAGCAGTGGCGCCTGAAAATTCATTGGCAACCGGTATGCGCCATTTTGTTCCTTTGTCCGCGCCCGGAGCTTTGCCTGTTTCAGTCAGATAACGGCAAATATCCCCTCTATGGTTTGCGATGTTTGCGGGAGTAGTTATTTCATAAAGTCTCGCCCTTGCCGGAAGAGTTTCATTGCCAATAATACTGGCATCAGCATATGGAATATTACCCCAAGTGTAGTAGGTGCTGGAGGCGCCGGCAGTGACACTTCGCCAACCAGAGGGGACGCTTGCATCAGGAACGTATACCTTGTTAGTATTAGAAGAGGAATTAGTCCAAGTGGCGCCTGCATCCCCGCGCATCGGATCTATTCCAATGAGGCTGCCCCATTTGAAGAATACGCCCTGATAACCCTCATGGCCGGTAGCATCGCCGGTAGGGTTAGTGTCAGGAGTGTCATCGAAAGTCAAACAACTGTTTGTAGCGTCCCAGTAGATGTTGCTGCCCGCCCAACCCCTGTGTGCTGTTGGCGTGTATGCGCTTGCTGCTCCAGGCATATTAATATACCGGTATACCGGATCAAATTCGCCGGTTGGACTAAAGAACTTGAGGGTAGCGGTGGAGATTGACCCGGAATAGGCTGATCTATTGTCTTTAAGTGTAAAAGAAAAAGACCCGTCGCCCGTCCCGTTTGTTGTAAAGGTTTCGACAATGGCATCCGGGTCGCTTTCGACATTGACGCGCCAGGCATAAGACGATGTGACCGTCGGGAGGGTATTGGGTATGCCGCCGGCAGCCGGATATGAAGATTCAAACGGTGTTACCTCGAATCCGGCTTTACCGCTCTGGTTGACAGTTACTTTTTTCGTCAACGGGCCGGAAATAATTGTGATAGTGGCAGACGGGGTTCGGTCAGTGTTGCCATTGGCCGATACGCTGAATGTCAGATCGTCGAGTGAATTCGCCGCACCGGATACGGTAGAAGTACCGGCGTTGAAATCGGAACCGAATTTTAACCAGTCCCGGTCGCTTGTTGCAGTATAACCGTATGGAAACGTTGTGGATACTTTCAGTGTATTTACTGTCCTGGCCGCTTTGTCCATAGTATAGGAATCCCGACTGACGCCCAGAGCATACTGGCCGTTGTAGACATAGGAAGCAAGGGATTCGTCCGTTGCGGACAGATCGTAAGTCAGATTGACAGGGCGCAAGGTTTTGGCGTCATTGATATCGCTATATCCCGATCCGGTTAGCGTTTTGATGTTAAACCTGTAGCGGCGATTGCGCAGGACAGGCTGGGGGTCGCCGCCGGAGTCGGCAAAGTCCAGACGGTAAAAGGAGGAACTTCCGCTGTTATACTTGCCCTGGATGATCAAATAAGGGTTGGCTGTCAGAGTGGTTTTATCTCCGGCCGCATGCTCGGTCATATAGATAGCGTTCATGCACGAGATGCTGTTACTGAATCCGTCGTTAGCTCCATTGGAGTACAAATATTCAATATCCGGAAAAGTAGTGGGTGCGGGTGGTATGGATGGCACGGGTGAAGCGGCGCCTTTACCGGGCGCAATGAACATTTCTTTAAAAGAGTTGCACAGGATAACCTTTTCGATGACGAAAGATGGCGACAGGCCTTGTGCCGTTTCACCGTTGAAGTTAACCCCCACGTCTATCTTCGCCACGCTGCGTGTCAGTTTGATATTCGGGATGCCGGCGGTACTGCTCAAATCGTTGACGAATACATGGCCCCACATGGGAAAAGGCGTTGAGGTACTCCACTTTCCCGTTGTCGGAGAATCGAATACCAGGGCTTGCTTGACGGCTGTCGTGTCGGTAGTTGCGGTAAAGTTGCTCTTGGCGCTCACAACCTTTGAGCGCGCATTGGCTATAACCATTATATAGACGCCGGTAGCGCCTCCGGCGTCTTTCAAGTCCACGTCGAATGTTTTTTTGTTTTTGTCGACAGCGTCTGTAACAGGCGGTTTCCCTTCTGCGTAGCACAGGTATTTGCTGTCCGAACCGAAAACCAGCACATCGACTTCCGATACTTCGGATTCGTCGCCGTTATCCGGATTCAGGGCGTAGGTAGGCACCGGGGTAAGTCCCGGAACAGTAATTTGCATACGAACATAACCCTCCGGAACAGGAGGCAAAACATCGTCAGGCAGGAATTCGTCGTCCGTGTTTTTACACGAACCGAAGCTCAGGAATACACTGGTTATTAATCCATATAATACTACAAGTTTCATAGATATACAGTTTTTATATATAAAAAAATTAATTTCAAACCGTACCAGTGAAGAGAGTCTCGTAAAAGTCCTGCAAAAGTATATATTTTAAATGAAAAGAAAAAATTTGTCGGTTTATTTTTTAGAAAGGAGCCGTATTTTTCTCTACCGGTATGCAAGGTACGGACTATCCCAAACCCGGATTATAAAATATCGTCCTTTCAAGACTTGGGAGCGTGAGGCGATTTTGTTTCCGTAGATTCCGCTTCGCTTCGTCCACGGTTAATCCCAAAATGTCCATTTCAGCATTAATGCATCGGAAAAATGCCTGTTTTATACGGATTAATGCGACATAATACGGTTATTATCAACGTATTACGTTTGAATTTTCCCAATGGCGTCCATTAGAAATCGAAAATCGTAAAGGGATTATTATCAGCTGGTTATATTCTAATGGACATTTTGGGTTAATAAAACGCCATCACTTGCGGGACTTTCGGGAATCCTGCATACTTTCAACAAAACAAGGGGTTGCAACCCCTTGTCGATGGCTATGCAAATAAAAAAAATCGGGATAAAAAATGTGGAGAAATGCATCGCAAATCAAAAAGAGCGCCACAAAACGATTCCATCCCAAGATGAACATCTTTTGTTATAGCGTTTTTAGCTTCAGACTGCGCCACAATACCTTTATTCCTCCGCCATCGTGTATTTGCAGTGCGATACGTCCTTGTCCCTGTCCGATTTTTTCATCCACAAGATTAACTATTTCTTCGCCATTGAGCCAAGTAGCGACTTTATTTCCCTGAACAAGAATGCGCATTGTATTCCAGTCGTTAACCTTCAATATACTGTCTTTTTCTTTTGGAGCTTCGATGATCCATCCTCGTCCGTAAGATTCGTAGATACCGCCTGTACCATGACCTTTTGGAGCCACTTCTACCTGCCATCCGTTTACTTTAACGCCTTCATTTACGACTGAACGGATAAATACGCCTGAATTTCCGTCAGCTTCCTGTTTGAATTCCACAGTCAGGTCGAAATCATCGTAATATTCGCGCGTAGCCAAATATCCGTATTGTTTGTCCGGGCCGCTTTCGCATACCAGCAAACCGTCTTTTACATACCATTTTTCAGAGCCGTATACGTCCCATCCTGTAAGGTCGGCGCCGTTAAATAACGTTACCTCTTTTGTTTTGCGTGGCAGTTCCTTGATCTTGATATTGCGAAACGACGCAGGATATCCGTGGTCTTGCAGGGAGATCACGCCTTTCTTTGCCAGTCCGTATTCGGGGGCGTCATTCCACTTTCCGCTGTTTTTGCGGGCATACCAGTCGTCTGTCCATGCTTCGAATTCCAGGATTTTTACTCCGTTCAGCCAATGTTCTACATGGCCGTTGTCGAATACAATTTTAGAATTGTTCCATTCCCCTTGCGGATTCACTTTCATCAGGGAAGGATCAGGTATATGCATTGCATAGTCTGCACCCGTATTTTGCCACGGTTCCAGTTTTTCGGGGAAGTTGGGAGCATCTATCAGTTGATATTCGGGACCCGTTACATAAGGTACATTATACCGGGGATGTTCCACTACATGGTACAACATGCCGCTATTACCGCCTTTCGAGAGTTTCCAGTCCCATGAAAGCTCAAAGTTTTCATATTGCCTGTCGGTTACAATATAGCCGCTGGCGTCGCTGCCATCGCCTTTGGCCTGTATGCATCCATCTACTGCATGCCACGGTTGGGTGAGAACGGTTCCGTTATAATCTTTCCATCCGGTCATTGTTTTTCCGTCAAACAATAGCTGCCATCCTTCGGCTTTTTCTTTCTCTGTCAGCGTGTTGGCGGGTTGCATACTGTTGCAGGAAACCAGCGCTATGATCAATATAGCATATAATGCGACTGAATTTTCAATATTGCGTTTCATCAATTCGGGTTTTGGTATTAAATAAAAATAATTAACTGTTACGGCAAAGATAGTAAAAATGCTCTGAAATAAAAGTCTGTCTGTCGATATTCCATGTATTTGCGGCGGCTCTTATTTTCACAAATACCCTTCGTTTTTATAGTATTCAATCAACCCTTTTATAGGGTTCTCTATTATCGTGTCTATATGAATGTCGAGTTCGCCGGCGATTTCCCTTATAATACCGGCATACATATTGGCGACTGTGCCTACAAACCTGATCGGGTAGCGGGTGTAGTCGTATTGTAAAATATTTCGTTCAAAGAAAGAACGTAAATTGTGATATACCAGATTCTGTACATACGGGTTGTCCGGATAGTCGTATAGAAAGTATGACATAACGGACAATAATCTGTTAGGGAAAGGCTTGGTATATACGTAATCTATTATTTCGTCGGGAGTAACCTTGTATTTTTCGTAGAATAATTTCTCCAGTTCCGGTGGAGCGAGGCCTTTCAGGCAGTCCGACACGAAAGCCTTTCCCATCGAAGCGCCGCTGCCTTCATCACCTAGTATGTATCCCAAGGGTTTGATATTCTTTATAATATCTGTTCCGTCGTAGAAGCAGGAATTGGAACCGGTACCAAGAATACAGGCAATTCCGGCCTTGTTTTGAAACAATGCGCGAGCCGAGCCCAAAAGGTCGCTCTCGATTACGGTCGGCGTTTTGAACTGCGCCTCAAACGATGCTTTTACTATACCTTTCTTCTCAAGCGAAGAACATCCCGCCCCATAGAAATAGATAGCGTTGAATTTTGCCCTGAAAAAGATTTGAGGAAGCTGTATGCGAATAAGACGGCTAATCTCTTTTCTTGTCTGGAAAAAAGGATTTATACCATCCGACAGGAAGTGGGCAACGATTCCCATCCTGTCCACTAGACACCATTCGGTTTTTGTCGAGCCACTTTCAGCGATTAAAATCACAAGTTCGTTAATTATGTTTTTGCAAACTTAGGTAAAAATATGTGATTTACAAGCATGTAAAATAAAAAAATACACGCTTTGGCAAAATCGGCGCCACGAAAGAACAAAAGGCGTCGGGCGCATTTGGCTACGTCGATTTTGGTGTTGCTGATTTTGACTACGTCGATTTTGACTGCGTCGATTTTCAATTCAAATTCAATTCAAATTGTCGCAGGCATAAAAGCGCCGTCCCTGCGAGACTTTCACACCTGCGGCATATTGAAAGACCCTGTCCCAATGACGTCAATTAATTAAAAAACCCTATCTTTGCGCTAGGGTTTTAACGCATAATATTATGAAATCAAGACTGGATAAGGCAACAAGCGACAAGGTAAGTTTCATTACATTTATCGTACCTCGATTTGCAGACGCCTATAAAATGAATATTCAAGACGCCTATTTCTATTTAAAAAAATACGGCGGTTGGGATTTTATAAATGAATGTTGGTGGGCTTTGCATACTGATAATGATATTTGGGCAGTACACGATATTCACGAAATTTGCCGAATAAACGGAGGTATGCGATGAAAGTTTATCACGGCAGTTATACGGTAATAAGGGAAATCGATCTTGAAAAATGTTTGTATCAAAGAGATTTCGGGCGTGGCTTTTATGTGACAAAATTCCGTAAACATGCCGAAAATTGGGCGAGAATTATCGGAAAGAAACATAAGACACAAGGAGCTGTTACCGAATTTGAATATACGGAAAGTCCTTTTGCCAACAGTATTTGCAAGATTAAACACTTTGACCGGTACGATGAAGAATGGTTTGATTTTGTTGTATCAAACAGACAAAATGAAAAAACCGATGCAATACATGATTTTGATATTGTGGAAGGACCTGTGGCTGACGACAAAGTACAAAACCGGATATATTCATATCTTGAAGGAAAAATTTCAAAACCTGATTTTCTAAACAAACTGACTTATCATGAAACAACGCACCAGATATGTTTTTGTACCCATGTTTCGCTTCAACTTCTGAAAAATATTAATAATTTATCGAATATAATTTCCGAAATTTCGGAAATCGGCGAGCCGCTTGTAGAGCAATTGATGCTGGATTTAAACATTGACGAGGTTAAAGCCGCCGATATTTTTTACTCTTCCGCTACTTTCGGGAAGCTTGCCGATATTTCCACCGAATTCTACAAAAAAAATTGGGCGGAGATCTACGGAATGTTGAAAAAAGAGCGGTAAAGTTTTAACGCATATAATATTATGGAATCAAGACTGGATAAGGCAACAAGCGACAAGGTAAGTTTCATTGCATTTATCGTACCTGAATTTGCGACAGCTTACAAAATGAACGTTCAAGACTCCTATTTTTACCTCAAAAAATACGGCGGTTGGGACTATATCAACCGCCACTGGTGGGCGTTACACACCGATACGCCTTATTGGGCGTTGCGTTCAATTTACAATGTATGTCTAAAAAACGGTGGATTAAGATGAAAGTTTATCACGGAAGTTATATGTATATTGATAAAATTGACCTGCAAAAATCGAAGGTGAACAAAGATTTTGGGCGTGGTTTTTATAAATGACACCCGGGATTTTTAGGTCTGTGTGCGCACCCTGTTTACGGTCGCCTGTCTGTTACATCCATCAATATAAAAAAGGGCGCTGAAACGTCGGTTCAACCGGTCAAATGCATCCATTCCTTTTAGCCGGAACGTTGTTTTTGCACGCAGATGACGCGGACTGAACGGATGAGCGCAGATTATAGACAATGAATTTTGCATCCCCCAATAATACCGTGTCCGGCATGGTTTTGTGCATGGATGGTATATGGTAAAAAACCTCATTTCCACCTAATTTCAATAAACAAAACAACCTCGTAGAGAGCAATGGAATATCATATAGCCCCCCAACCTCATTGCCTCATTAAAAATAAGGTATACAAAAGTAGAATATATTGAAAATCAGAAAGAACGCCACGCCACAAAAGAAATACACTTGCAAGAATACGAAAGGCGCTTTAAATTTTATCATCAAACAATTAACAGGAAAATAGCTGAAAAACAATGAGTTAATTAGGTAATGAGGTTTGGTGTTGGTTGGTAACTCATTTGCTACTGAGTCCCCAAGCGATGAATCGCCGCCCGCAAAAAGTAACTGGAAAACAACGTCTTAGCGGTTTGCCATAAATTTAGTTACATAGAAGGTTGTTCTGTCAAGAAAATTAGGTGGAAACGAGGTTAAAAACAATGTTCACCCGTTTTTTATTACACCCGCACCGTTTGGGCATAGCCGCAAGGATATTAACTTTATTTAACGTGAAGAATTTTAATATTGTAAACTATTTTACTATTTTTGCATCAAGGGTTCACGCTTGCTAAAATTTGAAGCGTAAACCGTATTGAACCGATACCCGTTTTGCAATATCTTTTCAGCGCATTTTTGACAGGATGCCGGAAAACCGAAGATATGGAACGAACCTATTTTTGAAAAACAAAAAATACGGTAAAACAACTGAAACGACGCACCCCGTTCACTCCCGAACACTACAGATTCCGTTTGACGGAAAACAATTGAATGCCCCAAAACAACTCTGACGCATACATATATATTTCCCGGTCTGTTTTTTTGTCCGATCTTCCCCTTTGCCCGGATTAGATAGCCCGCCTGACTCTTTACAAAAGAATAAATCAATCCGGAAACAGCCTGTAAATTTAAACGGGAAAGATACAAAGGGTTTCCAGGGAAGCGCATGTCTGGAATTTTATCGAATCATTTTACAAAAAAGTTCAAACAGGCATCGAATCAAATGGAAATATGAAAACGGTAAATACAATTCTACAAAATTCATGAAAAAACTCCAGCCACAGACGCGTTCCGGCGAAAAGACAAAATGGAAAAACCTGCCGGCTATCGCAATCGTAACTTTTGCCATATCGATATTTCCTGTAACCGGCACATTCGCCCAGGCAATCGTTGGAGCGGGAACAGCGTCCAAAGTGTGTTACTTTCCATTCGACAGCGCCGATCTGCTCCGCGATTATGCCGATAACCGCGACATGCCAGGTACGCTGGATTCCTTGTGCCTTAAATTGAAAATAGAAAATAGAGAATTGAACTGTCGCCAGACGGCGAAGACATAAACGGAATGTATCCCGTTCCCGTTTATTATAGTTGTTTTACTAACCAATTAAATTATTAAATGTTATGACTGCTAAAAGACAAAATTTCGTTTCCCGGTTTTTTCCGGGGTTGCTGCTGTCCGGACTGCTGCTGCTGTCCGGCTGTTCCCAGGAGGATACCTACGATGCTTCCGACAGTTCCGGTACCA
>JAISSD010000290.1 GCA_031273295.1 Prevotella sp. | reverse complement strand
ACAAAGCGTTCACTTCGTTCACAATTTTATTAGTTTTTAAAGAATTCTAAAAAATTAAATTATGTGAGCAAAGCGAACTCATATTTTAATTTTCAATTTTCAACTTTCAATTCCCCTATAGTCCTATCTTCCGCATTAAACTCTTCGCGGAATATATACGTAAAATCAACGGAATATTTTGTAAATTTATCACCATTTACCTTATAATTTATATTGTCTTCAACCCTTGAAATAAAAAACCTTTTTCTTGCTTTTACTTCACCCAATTCAAATTTTTTGTGTAGCCATCCGTATAAAAGCTTTTCTTGGGTTGACGCTATGGACAGCTCGCCTTTCACTATAAAGCAACTCTGTCCGCTGATTATATGTACTTTAACGTTGGTGATATCGCAAAAAATAACATCCTGCTCTCTGCCATAGTGAAATCTATCCAATAACACTTTTTTAGTACCAGTTACATTTTTTATATCCTGTATTAGGTTTTCTTGTAAACTCATTTTATTTTTTTATTATTTTTGCTTTTACATTGTCCAACATCTGGCCAGTATTTACCAACAGCCAACTAAAACCTTTTCTAATTTGGGTTCTTGGGCGGTCGTGACCATATTCCTCATTAACTATAGGCTTTATAACGCAATCCTGAACGTTCTTTTTTAGTTTTTGTTCGTCTGTTTTTTGATTTACACCTAAATCCTTTAATATTTCATGCAATACCTTATATCTCTCTTTACTGTTCTTTGTAAATGGTTTTGACAATATTTTATATTTTTCATTGGTTTTTGCCATCATTTGTTTTACCGTCATATCCCCATAAAATTTACTGGCGGACTTTGTATGGGCAATTTTTCCGCGATAGTTTTTAAAACCGTTGCCGTTGGCTTTAACTCTTTCATCGCTATCCACCATCCCCACTTGAAACTCATAACTTTCAAGTCTCTTTGTTATGATCTCAACCACATTGCTTTTTATATTTTTATTATTCAAGACTTCCTCCTATAAATATATTTGTTATTTCAATATTCTTTTCCCTTCGTATATCAACGCCGTTGATTTTTGCCTGTAGTTTTAGTTTATCAAGGGCATTGGTTTCATCCCCTCTTTGTCTTAATACTTTTGCCAATTGTTTATATTGTTCATACAAACAGGTCACGTCGTCAAAGTTTAACGTCGCAAACTCCTCATCCGTCAGAGTAGGCTCGTTGATTTTGCGTAGTATTGAATTTAAAACTGTTTTTAAATTTTCCATGTTTTGCTTTAATTATTATATTATAGGATGTCGTAGGGGCGACCCTTGTGGTCGCCTTCAGTATGCCACAAGGGCATCCCCTACGTCGCAATTATCAACTTGCAAACGTAACATCTTGCCTTACAATACCGCCAAGCTGTTCAATATCTACCATTGCGGATGAATAGCCGAATTTGTACCAAGTATATTCGTCCTCTTCATTAATTCCTTTGCGGAATAGTTGGGGAAGTCTCGCATATCTTAATAATACGTTGTTGGTGTCAATTATTTCAAAGCCACTCGCTCCATCAATCAAGCTTTGGTCCATATCCACAAATCTTATATTGGGATTGTTATCCTCAATAGCTGTTTTGAATGTAGAGCTTGTATTGGCTATGAATTGGTTCAATTTTCTTTCAAAATCACCGTAGGTTATAACGGACTTAATGCCATTGCCTGCTTTTTTACTATCAGTCAGAGCATCAAGGATAATCTGGTTAATGGTAGCGAGGTTGCTGGCTTGGTCTACTAAATCAGCTCTTTTGATAAAGTTGGGGTCGGTGGTCACGAACGCTCCGTTGTTGCTAGCCGCTCCGTTTAATACTTTCAAATCAAATTCTTTGTTGTGAGCGTCCATAACTCTCTTCGCTATGCTCACTTCATTAAAGGTTTTTTCATATTTGGAATGATTAAGCTTTATGCCGTAAAAGGTTTTGCGGTAGGTCTTTTTGGTTTCGCCAAGTCCGAAATGTTTCTCCTCTGTGTTTTGGGCTAATATTTCCTTTGCTGAAATATCGCCATTAACTTTAACTTCCTTGAAATCAATAACTCCATTAATTTCGTCATATTTCACTGCGTTTTGAAATATAGAATAAAATGGGTTGTAGCTGGGTCGGTATTCTCTATTAATATCCTCCACCTTGCTATCGAACAATAAACTATCTGTTGCCATATTTTAAACTCCTGTTTTTTCTTAATAATGAGGGACTTAATATTTTTACGTCCCTTTTAATATCTTCTTTTTTTGCCTCTAACTTTTCAGTATCGGGCTTTTTTGCCTCTGCCTTTGGATTGTTGGACGTTTGATTTCTAAAGGGTTTATTTTCTTTTTTTTCAAACGTCTCAACACTCTCGGGGGTTTTTGTCTCCGCCGTGTCTCTAATATCTTCAGCCATTAAAGACCTCCCACAAAATCAATTAAAGCCACATTGTCAACTATTTCACCTGTTTTTAGGTTCACACCCTGTAGCGGAACGCTTTTAAACTTCGAACCTGTTTGTGTATTGTCGGTGGCTGTTCCTGTGAATATACCCGTTGCGGTTACGTATACCGTAGCTCCAACGGTGATCGCTGTTCCGTCCGTTATAACAGGCACATCAATACCGCTTCTAATAACTGCCTGTTGGGTTGGGTTAATTTCCACATAGCCTGCCACTCCGTGAAATGGTTTTGTAGCGTCAAAGAGAGCTACCGTTCCGTCGTCCTGTAAGGATACAGCCTTACCAACGGCAACGCCTCCCGTTACTACTGGATAATTTTCGATAATGTCGCTTTTGCCTCTGGTTATGGGCTTTGCCAGTATTGGATAATTATTATTCATATTTTAATCCTCAATTTAATTAATAAAAAGTTAATTGGTAAATGGTTTTCTATAGACGTTTTTGGACAATTCGAACATTTTCTTGTCCATTGGGTCATTATCCGTAGCCAATCCATTTCTTGACTGTTGGAGGTCTCGCTGTCTATTCACAATCTTTTTTATGTTTATCACGTCCTCCACTAATTCCCAATAGTCAGCCGATAGCTTTCTTTTGCTGTCGTCGGACAATTGAAAATATTCTTTTATTTTCTCCTGCTTTTGGCTTGGTAGAATGTTTATATTTTCTTGACTTTTAAAGGTTGCCTCCAAAATAGTCTTTTGCATTTCCTGCTTTTTAGAGCTATCGCTGTCGTATTTCATATTGTCAGCTATTTCAACTATTTTATCAACGCCTGCGGTCAAATAGTTCAGGTTGTCCTTTATAAAGTCCTTGATTTTAATGTTAAATTCAATGGTCTCTTTATTTTTCCTATATTCCTCTTGCTCCTTTATCTCGTTAGCTTTTTGTTGGGCATAGATGTCGCCTGCGGATTTTGGCGTATTATTATCAGCTTCCTTTGATTTCTCAATAAGAGCTATGAGGCTTTTAATATCAAGGCTTTTAGTATCTTCCGCCTTATCTTTGGAATCCTCCGCCTTTGGGGCGGTAGTTTCCTTTTTTTCTTCAGTCATTTTTTCTCCTTTAATTATTATTAATACTTTTACTTTATTCGATGGATGGGTGAATAAAGACTTTTAGAAGTTGAAAGTTGAAAGTTGAAAGTTGAAAAGTTGAAAGTTGGAAAGTTGTAAGTAGTAAGTTTAGAAAGTTATGGAAATATTAGTAAATGGTAAGGAGTTGGAAATATCGGGGGATTTTTCGTTAGAGATGGAAGAGACGAATCCGTTTTTTTCGGAAAAGGGGAGTCAGTCGCTGCCGGTGAAATTGCCGTTTTCGCAGTATAATTTATCGTTGCTTGGGAATCCGAACAGGATAGCGAACACAAACAAGCTTGATACTAAACATTCGGCGGTGATCAGGCATGGGGTATTTCAAAAGACAGGGAGGCTTGTAGTTTTTTCGGCAAGCCGGGAGGAAGGCATATCGTGTACGTTTTATATAGATGAGGGTGATTTTAATTCGCAGGCTCAGGGGGTTAAGTTGTCGGAGGTAAATTTTGGGGGCATACGGGAGCCGTCAAACAGTACGCTGGAGGGAAAAGTTCAGTCGTGGATAGATTCGTTTACCAACTGGATGCGCAACGGACATGAGGAGTTTGCCGTATTCCCTGTAATTACCAACTATAATGAGGATGATGAGAGCGCTCACGAGTTTATTAACGAGCCTGATTTATCGGCAGGACAGCCTTATCCGCTTATTGGCGGCGCTCGGCTGTATAAGGATGTAAATGTTCCGGCAGGTTATGGATTAACGTGTTTTATCTACCTGCACAGGTTGCTGGATTATATATTTTCAAATTTCGGGTTCTCATTCGGGACGCCTTCGCTGTTTCATACGGACAGCGATTTGAGAAAGATAGTAGTATTAAATTCGGTAGCGGATACAATCACAAACGGCAAGTTGAATGTTGCCGATATTGTTCCTGACTGTACAGTTTTGGAGTTTTTGGAAGTTATAAGGAATAAGTTCGACTGTGAATTTATAATGAATTCGATAAAAAAGACGGTCGAAATACTGTTTTTCAAAGATACGGTAACAGTAGCAGCGGATATGGATTTGAGCGGATACGTTGAGAACAAGCCGATTATAGAGCATGGGAGTTTTAAGAAGTTGAAAATAACATCTGGGAAATCGCTGGATTTTGCAGAGCCGCCGTCGGAGAGCATAGAGGATATTATGCAGAGTTATGATTATATACTTGGGCTTGATGAGTTGAAATTTACAGGCTTGAATATGAACAATTACACAAATTCAATAGTTTACAGAAAGTCGAACGGCATGTTTTATCATGCAAAAAAGACGGGAAACGTTTGGGAGATGAAGCCAGCGGGGGCGTTTTATTTTGACCACAGCAGGAAGAACAAATTGGAGGAAGATGCGCGTACAGTTGGGGATGAGCAGCCGCCGATAGTAAATTACAAAATGATAGGCAACAATATTGCACCGCTGTCGGGTTTGTTTGCGCCGCTGATTGGCGAGCGGATACATAAAAAAACAGGAATAAAGACATCAACAGGCGAGGTAAAGGAAGAAAAAGATACAAGGGGGAGCATCATGTTTTGCTATGCCATAGGGATGCAGCGCGGCGCGGGCATGGGAACGACAACCAACTGCGATGCGGATGGCAATGCGACAGGCAACATGTCGCTGTGTTATCAACTTGAAACAGGCATAGTAAAAAGATTCTGGAAAAGCAGGGAGGAATTGCTTGCAGATGCATTCAGGACAATAAAAGTACAACTTCAAATGCCGGTGAGCGAAATAATGAAACTTAATTTATATATTCCCAAGCTTTTGAATGGCGTTCTGGTGATGGCGACATCTCTGAAATACAGTGTGGGGAGGGAAAAGATAAAAATTACGGAAGCGGAATTTTTGACATTGCGGCGGCAGTTGCCTCATACAAATTTCACATATGGATTTCAATTTACAGAGCCAGATGCAAGCGGTTATTCATATTACTGGATTAAAGAATCTAACTTTTGGGATATTGTAGATGCGCTATATAATCCTCAATATGGGACTGAATGGGTGGAAAGTATTTACCATATAGAACCAGAGCCAGACGGCAGCGAATATGCTCCGCCGACAGAACAGGAATATTATCAGGGAGGCGAATATCACAGGCAAACGCTCCATGCCATCGCTTATATTCATGTTGATAATCCTTATGCACAACAGCCTGTTGCGTATAATATAGAATACGATGTTTGGTTTATAGCGGGACGCCAGTCGATATAAAATT
>JAISSD010000164.1 GCA_031273295.1 Prevotella sp. | reverse complement strand
TGGAACGACAGGCTGGACTACGATCTGGTATTGTATCTGGCCAGGACTATTATATTCAACGATCCTGTAAAGAATTGCAGATTGAAGGGTTCTCTTGCGGATTGGAACGGTCTTCCGCCCAACCGGAGTCTTTTTAATTCTGCGGAGGGTTGCGGGCTTCCGATCGGTAATCTTACCAGCCAGATGTTCAGCAATATATACCTCACTCCATTCGACAATTATGTGAAGAGGGATCTGAAATTCAAGCATTACGGACGTTACGTCGATGACTTTTATCTTGTTCATCAGGACAAGGAAGTTCTCGTGGATGCTGTTCCCAAAATCGCCGCATATCTTCGGGATGAATTAAAGTTAACGCTCCATCCCAAAAAGATATACTTGCAGAAATACGAACATGGCATATTGTATACGGGGGCTTACGTCAAGCCTCACCGTATTTATGCCGGAAACAGGGTCAAGGCCAACATGTCGAAGCGTCTTGAGGAATTGAAGTCAGGGGAGCGCGTCAATCCGTCGGGCTTGCGTTGTACAGTCAACTCGTATCTGGGAATCATGAAGCATTACAAGACATTTGATCTCCGGCGCAAAATCATGATGAACAATGCCTGGGTATTCAAATTCGGATGCGTCCGTCATTGCTGTTCGTATTTTAAACTCAACAAATCCGCAGGGAAGAATATTCCGCCGGAGGAGGGGGACAGTCCGGCCCGTTGATTGAAAGATCTATATGATTTCCATGATTGTGTCGATTGATCCTTTAAAGGTGTAACGGGGCGTATTTGACGCTTCACAAAAGAAAAACCGGCCTGAAAACCAGACCGGTTTTTTCATTCGTTTATCCTTTTTTCTTCACTTCTCCTGTAGGAGGAACGGGGGCTAAAGGGATCGTTATATCCTTGTCTTTTTCACCCTGGCCTTTCAGATACGAAGGCAGGTTCATACCGGCCATACCAAACAGATCGTTCAACGGCGGAACGGATTTCATCAGGCCCGATATAAAGTTTGCCGTAGATGTTCTGCCATCGTCGCCGGCGCCGTTTCCCGTATCCCAGACAGTCACCTTGTCAATCTTGATGTTTTTGACTGCTTCGACCTGCGTTTTCACCAATTCGGGCAGTTTCTCGATCAATAGCAGCTGATAAGCCGCGGCAGTATCGCCTTTAGCGGCGTTGACCACGTCTTTGTAACCGGAAGCCTGCTTGGTTAATATTTCATACAGACCGCGCGCTTCCGCATCCATTTTGGCGAATATGGCGTCGGCTTCCCCTTTAGCTTCTTCACGTTTCTGTTCTGCAATAGCCTGGGCTTCTATAATGGCTTTTTGCTTGGCTATTTCGGCAGGTACTACAATATTGGCTATTTGTGTCGAACGTTCTCTTTCCGAACGTGCCGTTTCGGCTTTTTGTTCTGCCAGATAAGCTTCTTCGAGGGCTTTCGCCTGCTGCACTTTTTCGGCGGCAACAGCCAGGCGTGCCGCTTCGGCTTCTTTTTCGCGGCGAAGGGCGTCCGAACCCGCGATTTCAATTTTTGCGGTATTTTCTCCTTTTACGGCAATCGCGTTTGCTTCTGCGGTTTTCACGCGGGTATCCCTGTCGGCTTCGGCCTTACCGATCGATTCGTCTCTTGCGGCGCCGGCGATGCTTACTTCTTTGTCTTTTTGAGCTAGCGCGATGGATACATCCCTGTCCCTGTGTGTTTCAGCGATCTGAACATCACGCATTCTGTCTGCGACGGCTTTGCCGGTTTCCCCGATTTTTTCCTGTTCGGCCACGCTTACTTTGGCTTCATTGATTGCTTTTGCCGCCGCTTCCTTGCCCAATGCCTCTATATAGCCCGATTCGTCATTGATGTCGGTAACGTTTACGTTTATCAGCTTCAAACCGATTTTACGCAACTCCGTGTCTACATTTTTAGAAATGTTGTCAAGGAATTTGTCCCGGTCGGAGTTGATCTCTTCAATCATCATGGTAGCGATAACCAGACGCAACTGCCCGAACAAAATATCTTTCGCCAGTTCCTGTATCTGGGAGGTAGTCAGGCCCAAAAGTCTTTCGGCCGCATTGTTCATATTCTCCTTTTCGGTCGATATGGCTATTGTAAACCGGCACGGGACGTCGACGCGGATATTCTGTTTACTCAGCGCGCTGGTCAGATTGGCCTCGATGGATATCGGCTTCAGATCCAGATAGGCATAATCCTGGATAACAGGGATAATGAACGCGCCGCCGCCATGAATGCATTTGGCCGATGCGCCGCCTGTTTTTCCATATACTACCAGTATCTTGTCCGACGGACAGCGTTTGTATCTCGACACCATGGCCGAAATGAAGACAAACAGGGCGATAGCGCCTACGACTATAATAATCGCAATATCAGGTATACCGTTGATCATAATAAATAAATGTTTTTAGTTTGTTTATAAATATAGTTGCATTATTCGTTTAACGGGGACACAAGCAGAATTCCGCCTTCTATGGCATTCACTTTAACCGGCGAACCGCTTTTTATATCCGTATTGCCGGATGTGATGGCCGGTAACTCGTGTATGGAGCCTTTGATGCTTACGAATATTTTGCCTTTGCCTCCTTTTGCGGCAGGGATATTCATGTATACATCGGCCGTTTTGCCTATTGTGTCTTCCATGTTGAATGTATTGTCTTCGGATAGTTTCACCAGCGCTTTCATCACAAGGAAAAAAAGCGCGATAAACAAGGCTCCGACAAGGAATGCCACAATACCCAGCACAATCCTGTTATTTATCGTATCATACAGCGACGCGCCGGTCCACCCGAATCCGAGCAGGAAATTGATCAGATTCCTCAACGAAAACAACTGGAAGGGAGAATCGGCGCCATCCGTATTACCGTCAAAACCGGCGTCTGATCCGGCGTCGGCGTCCGCCCCGATAAAAGTCATAATAGTCTGGATTATAAATATCACACTTGCTCCGATAGCGATATACCAGTAGAATTGTTGTGCGGCGTCCATACTTGAAAAAAACTCTTTCATGGCTGTCTTTTGTTAATAGTTATTGTTGCTTTTATTAGCTTGAAATCTGTTTAATTTTTCGGGAATATAATCTTGAGATATAAAACGAACTGTTTTGCAGTCAAGATTTTAGATTTTAGCGGGCTAAACGATAAAATTATTGACAAACAAAGAGCCGTTTTAGAGCCAAAGCGCTTCATTGATAAAATCAAAACAGATTCTTAATACAAAAATAGTTTTTTTTTTGAAATATACAATTATCCGGAACGGTAATCAGGTGAAAAAACAGAAAGTTTATTTTTCTTGCCTGACCGTTCACGGGAAACAAATATAAATATCATGAGAGGTTTCACCGTATTTGTTTGTGGATCCCTGCGGGAAAAGGGCGAGGATGTGTGTTTTTTTCGCCGGTTCCGACAGGGTTGAACGGTATGTACGCTGCTCACAGGGGTATACGCCTTTCCTGCCTTCCAGGCGCAGTTATCCGGGCGGGTACTCTTTCCGCAGGTCAATACCTGCGGTTACGGAAATCAGTACCTTCGGGCTACCGTGCACATCACTGTCCGAATCTTGATTTACAAGAAAAAGTGTTTTCCCCGATTGTGTCCGCCAATCCCCCGGATAAATTTGTGAAACAGGGTTACTGGTTGAACTTACCCGGCGAGGGCATATATCCTTTCCAAATATATCCCTCGCCTTGCAGTTTTAATACGAATTTGTCAAATCGCGTTGATTTCTTTCAATACAACATTTGTTTTGCGAACAGCGGCAGCCGAAAGTTCGAATTTTTCTTTTTCTTCTGCGGTTAACTTCAGGTCGATAATTTTTTCCCATCCGTTTTTACCCAGAACAACAGGTACGCCTATGCAGATGTCATTTTGTCCGTATTCGCCTTCCAGAGCAATACAGCAAGGGATAACCTTCTTTTGGTCGTGAATAATGGTTTCAACAACATAAGCGCCTGCCGCTCCCGGAGCATACCATGCAGACGTTCCCAGCAGTCCTGTCAATGTAGCGCCTCCCACCATCGTATCGGCGACTACTTTATCCAATACTTCCCTGGAAAGGAATTCGGATACGGGGATACCTTTATATGTAGCCAGACGTGTAACCGGGATCATTGTAGTATCGCCGTGTCCGCCTATTACCATGCCTTCCACTTCATTCGGATTACAGCCCAGCGCCTCGCTCAAATAAAATTTGAAACGGGAGCTGTCCAATGCGCCTCCCATGCCCGCAATACGGTGTTTTGGCAAACCGGTGACCTTGGACGCCAGGTATGTCATTGTGTCCATTGGATTGGAGATGATGACAAGGATAGCATCCGGCGAATATTCAAGGATGTTCCCGGCAACGCTTTTTACAATGCCTGCATTCACACCGATAAGCTCTTCTCTTGTCATGCCCGGTTTGCGGGGGATGCCGGAAGTGATAACAACCACGTTGGAACCGGCTGTAGCGGCATAATCGTTAGTTACGCCTTTGATACGCGTGTCGAAGCCCAATAACTGAGCCGTCTGGTTCATATCTATTGCTTTACCTTCCGAAACGCCTTCTTTTACATCCAGCATTACCACTTCGTCCGCCACTTCGTTAAATGCAAGTATATTTGCACATGTGGCGCCCACATTTCCGGCGCCTACAACTGTTACTTTAGACATAATGATCCCTTGTTTTATGATAATTAATAAATTTGATTCCCGGATTTCAAATAGCCAGGCATATTCTGCGCTTTTATAACTACAGCCTCATGAAAATCAACAGACACAAATGTACATGCTTATTATGAAATGAAGAAGATTTTAGCAGTCAAAAATACCCGGAATTATTAAAAAAAGCGAAAGGCTATTATCCTTTTGCCCAATATGCTGAAAAACATATATATTTGTAACCGCTTAACGGTTTAACATAATTATGGGTGCGGAAAAGAGCAATTCTAAAATACTGTTGATTGTAATAGTCCTGTTGCTTGCAGCAATGAGCCTTGCCGGATATTACATTTTCAGCCAGAAAACCCGGATAGAAGAGTTACAGGAAGAAAGCAGTTTGAATAAACGGCAACTGGAAGATGAATATGAAAATTTGTCCATGCAATACGAAGGGTTCAAGTTGAATATCAAAAACGATTCATTACTTCAGAAACTGACAAATGAACAGGTCAAGGTACAAAGATTGCTGGAAGAACTCAAAACGGTAAAGGCCGATAACAAAGCCGAAATATCGAGATTGAACAACGAACTGGCCGGCCTGCGCAAAATTTTGAAATCATATATTGTGCAAATTGATTCATTAAATCAGGCTAATGAGCGCCTTAGGCAAGAAAAGAAAGAAATGGCGACCAAATATCAGGAAGCAACTAAAAATTTGAACGAGGTTTCCCTGCAAAAGCAAAACCTGACCGAGAAAGTTACTCTGGCGGCCAGGTTGGATGCGACGGGCGTCAGTGTGCAGGCAACGAACAGCAAGGGTAAAATACAGAAGAAAACAAGCAAGGTAGAACAACTTGTTATCAATTTCACCATTGCTAAAAATATTACAGCCGAGCCGGGCGAACGGACGATCTTTTTGCGGATAATGAAACCGGACAATGATGTACTGGCTAAAAGCCGTACGAATGTATTCTCTTTCGAAAACAAAGATATAAACTATTCGATAAAGAAGATCATCGAATACGGAGGAGAGGAAGTTGACGTAACAGTGTATTGGAATGTTGAAGAATATCTGATGCCGGGTACGTACAGGATTGATATATTCGCCGATGGAAACCGTATCGGGATGAAGTCCTTTGCGCTGGAAGATCAATGAACAGGGTGGAAGAGCGTTGAAAGGCCGCATTTTTATTGTCCGGTCGCTTTTCGGAAAGATTTGATCGCCTGCTTTTGCGGATATATTGTGAATTGAGATCCGTTTTATGTTAATTAATACTAATAATAATTGAAAACGCTCTTTTTTTGTTAACTAGCTAGTAATTTAGAGTGTAATTTCGAAAAAAATAATTTTATAGGATATCCATGAGCCAGACTCTCGAAAATGTACATAGCAGAATAAAAGGTTCCAAACTATACGCCTCCAGGTTATATATACCGTATAATCTGGATTATTATCAGTCTAAAGTGAGGATTAAAGTATATTTTGAAATTATAAACGACAAGTTGCAATTATTTGTTGAAGTCCTGTCGGACGATTACACCTCCAATTGGTGCAAGATAGAATCTGAACGGATAAGGGATATAATCTTCAAGCAGTTTTATGAAATTATTTATGATTGCGAAACCTTGCGAAAGAATACTCCGTTGAATATACGCTTGAAAGACAATGTCCGGCCCTGCGTGGAAAATATTACGGATGAAATTAATACGGAGGCGTTATATTTTTTATGCAGTATGAAAGTATCCGCTTTGATTGGGGAATCCCGCTTGCAAAGATGGTTTATTTCCATTAAACTGGCTCAAAGCCGTTATCTGGAAAACAAAATAAAGACGCTTTACGTTTTATTACCCCAATCCTGCATTTGGGAGTTTAAAAAAGTACTGTTCGAATCCTGGAATAATTCGGAGCTTCCGATACATTTTACAAGTATCGAAGGTTTAAGCCACAATCTGAATACCTATCTGGACCTGTTGGAACGTTTCGATTCGCAAAGCATGCTTATAATCGATGGCTGCCACATGTTCAAGTCTCCGGAAGCTGTAAGGACAAAACGTATTTTGGAACTGTCCAAAAAATGCAGTTACAAGCTGATCATGACGGATTCTCTTATAGTAAATAATATCCATGACATATTTGTGCCATATAAAATATTGAGCGATCTCATACTTGGATATTCCCGCTGGGAAGATTTCACAAAAAAGCATATCATCTACGGCGGTTTCGGAGGAACCCAGGTTTTGGGATATAAAAACCTGGCTTTTCTGGCAAATGTAACAGAACCGTATACTTATTCCATTTATAAAGAAAGTAGAAGCAAAGGAAATGAAAACGATAACGGAAATAAAAACAGCAATGAAAATGAATATAAAAAACCGAAAAGGACTCGTGTATGGATAAACACGTATGTATGTGAACTGACTGATAAACAAAAGTTTTATTACAAGCAAAAGAAGAATGAGTTACTAACCCTCATTTACAACAATGAAATCCATTTGGCGGATATTTACAGGATAATGATACAGATGCAAAAGATCTCCTGCGGGCTTATTCCCGGAAAAAACGGGGAGAATATAGAAAGGGTGAACAAGCTGAATATATTTAACGAGAACAGGGACGAAAAACAGTGTGTCATTCTATGTAAATTTCTTTTTGAAATAGACATGCTGGCAAGATTTCTGGGGCCGGTGAACTGTGCTGTTTTCAGCAGCAAAAACGAAGAGAACAGAGAACAGGCGAAACGGCTTTTTGAACAGGGAGAAAAAAGGTATCTGATCACGACCATACCGTTACTGGACAGCGCTTTGTTTGATATAGAAGTGGAAAGCATTCACGAGATCATATTTTTTAGCCTTTCATTCAAATACAATGAATACAACCGTTGTATAAATTTCATAAAAGAAAATAAATTGAGAGATTCCATTTCAATAAAGCGTTTCTCTACAAACTCGGGAATTGACCGGAAAATATTGGAAAGTCTGAAACGAAAAAGCAGGCTGGCTGATGATATAAAAAAAATATTCACGAATAAAACCGAACTTAAAAGTTTTGCATTATGTCTATGAAAGATAATATGAAAATAATAAAAGTACAGGGAAGCGATCACCGCCTGTACAGTCTTGTCGGCCCTCTTGTAATGGATCCCGAAGTACTGGGGATGAATGACGGATATCCGTTTAAAAATACGAGCAGCCATGTTTGGTATATTGCGATCAAGGGGAAAAACAAGGTAGCCGGCTTTATTTCGGTAGTCAACGATAAACTGTGCAATGATTTTGCATGGCAGGACTACGAACTGCTGGAAGATCTTGTACAAAACGTGCTGTCCGATATGGAAGAAGGACGGACCATCAGTTTTGTAGCCGGGCAGGGAGACATTCCCCTGCTGGAGAAACTGGGCTTTACAGAGGAAAAAAAGTATGTGAAGTACGTTAAAATGACCAAAACCATCGTATGAGCGCACTTGTTCGGAAAAACGTTTATGAGGAAACCCTTGACCGTTTGGATTTTATATTCTCCAATTTCGAGAATATTTATACCTGTTTTTCCGGGGGAAAAGATAGCGGAGTGTTGTTGAACCTTGTTTTGGACTATATGCGTGAAAACGGCATAAAAAGGAAAATAGGGGTTCTGTATATGGATGTGGAAGCTTCATATAGAAGGACGGCCGAATATATTGAAAAAATGTATCTGGAAAACCTGGATATGATCGTTCCTTACTGGGTCTGTTTGCCCATGACAACCGTTAACGCCGTATCCATTTATGAACCGTTCTGGATATTCTGGGATCCGGCCAAAAAAGACAAGTGGGTACGGGATATGCCGCCGTATGATTTTATTATAAACGAAGCCAACAATCCTCTTGATTTTTACAAAAAGGGCATGACCTTCGAGGAGTTCGCTCCCCTGTTTGGCGAATGGTTGTCAAGACAGCATAACAACGCGAAGACGGCATGCCTGCTTGGTATCCGTTCCGATGAAAGTTTAAACCGGTATCATGCGCTTAGCCGTGACGACAAGGCTACTTTCAAGGGTAAAAAGTATTCGACGCAAATGACTGAAAATTCCTATAATTTCTATCCGATTGCAAATTGGAAGGTTGAAGATATCTGGACTTATAACGGAAAGTTTAAAAAATCTTATAACCAGATCTATGATTTGTTCTACAGGGCCGGAGTGCCGTTGTCCAGAATGAGGATATGCGAACCTTACGGGAATGAACAAAAAACGGGATTGAATTTGTTCAAGGTACTGGAACCGGATACCTGGATAAAAGTGGTTGACAGGGTGAGCGGGGCCAATTTCGGCAATATCTATTGCAATACCAAGGCAATCGGTTACAGCAGAATTAGTTTACCGGCAGGACATACCTGGAGAAGTTACTGTAAATTCCTGTTGAAAACCTTGCCGGAGGAAACCCGAAAAATATACGTGCAAAGGTTCGTCAAATTTATACGCTATTGGAACAGAATAGGCTCTTTCGTGACTGACGAGGATATTATGAAACTGGAACTGGGCCTGGAACCGGACATGGTTGTAAACGCAAAACGGGTTGGCGCCAGGGGAAAAAGAGACAAATATGAGATTAAGTTTAATTCTATTCCCGATGTTCTGCCCGGACTTGACAACAAGACTGACTTCCTTTCATGGAAACGCATGTGTATGGCCATTCTGAAAAATGATATCACATGTGCGTCGCTTTCTTTTTCTACTACCAAAAGGCAGATATTAAGACGGCAGGAACTTGTACGCAAATATATGGAAATGTTGTAGATATGACCTTTTATACACTGACAGGTATTTGATATTTATATTTGAAAAGCAAACAATATGGACAAAGATACGATAATACACGAGCTTATAGACGAGATATGCCGGCTTATTGAAGACGAGGAGAATATGGACAAAAAAATTGATTTGTTGAACTATACGCGCGCTCAACTTCACAATGTTAGCCCCTTGAAGCATCATCCCGTGGATTTTGTGGCATGGGAAAAATCAAAGAATGTGGAAGGGAATGACTACAATCCAAATAGCGTGGCTCCCCCGGAGATGAAATTGCTCATAACATCCATCGAAGAGGACGGATATACAATGCCGATTGTCACCTGCCCCGAAAAGGATATGATATATATTGTGGATGGCTATCACCGAAGACAATCCGAGAAAAAATCGGTCTGTATATCAAAAAGTACCATGGGGAGATTGCCTATAACGTTTATCCGGGAAAAACAACGCGGCTTGAATGACCGGATGGCTTCGACAATACGTCATAACAGGGCCAGAGGATCCCATGATATAGATTTGATGTCCAATATTGTTAAAGAGTTGACTTTGACTGGAAAATCCCCCGCATGGATTGCAAAACAGATCGGTATGGATATGGACGAGATCGTCAGATTGAAGCAACTGACCGGAATCGCCGCCTTGTTTGAAAATGAAGAATTCTCTATGAATTATGACAGATAGGCGGTAAACCGAAAAGTATGCCGGGCCGCGAAAAACGACTGAATTTATTGAACTTGAAAATTTTGTATTATGCCTGTAAAAGAAAGTGTAAAAGAGAGTATGAAAATAGTGAAGATACAGGGTAGCGATCGCCGCCTGTACAGCCTTATTGGCCCTCTTGTAATGGACCCCGAAGTGATAGGGATGAATGACGGATATCCGTTCAAAAATACGAGCGACCATGTTTGGTATATTGCGATCAAGGGGAAAAACAAGGTAGCCGGCTTTATTTCGGTAGTCAACAATAAACTGTGCAATGATTTTACATGGCAGGACTACGAACTGCTGGAAGATCTTATACAAAATGTGTTGTCCGATATGAAAGACGGGATTGTAAGTTTTATAGCTGAACAGGGAGACATTCCCCTGCTGGAGAAACTGGGTTTTGCAGAGGAAAAAAGGTATGTAAAATACGTTAAAATGATAAAGGCCATCGTATGAGCGCACTTGTTCGGAAAAACGTTTATGAGGAGACTCTCGACCGTTTGGATCTCATTTTTTCCAATTTTGATAATATTTCCGTTTGTTTTTCCGGAGGGAAAGATAGCGGAGTGTTGTTGAACCTTGTTTTGGACTATATGCGTAAAAACGGCGTAAAAAGGAAAATCGGGGTTCTGTATATGGATGTGGAAGCTTCATATAGAAGGACAGTCGAATATATTGAAAAAATGTATCTGGAAAACCTGGATATGATCGTTCCTTACTGGGTCTGTTTGCCCATGACAACCGTTAACGGCGTATCCATTTATGAACCGTTCTGGATATTCTGGGATCCGAATAAAAGAGACAAGTGGGTACGGGAGATGCCGCCGTATGATTTTATTATAAACGAAGCCAACAATCCTTTCGATTTTTACAAAAAGGACATGATCTTCGAGGAGTTCGCTCCCCTGTTTGGCGAATGGTTGTCAAAACAGCATAACAACGAGAAGACGGCAATTCTGCTCGGTATCCGTTCCGATGAAAGTTTAAACCGGTATCGTTCGCTTGTCAGTGAAGTCAAGGCTACTTTCATGGGTAAAAAGTATTCGACGCAAATGAGTGAAAATACCTATAATTTCTATCCGATTGCGAATTGGAAAGTTGAAGATATCTGGACTTATTACGGAAAGTTTAAAAAACCTTATAACAAGATCTATGATTTGTTCTACAGGGCCGGCGTGCCGTTATTCAAAATGAGAATATGCGAACCTTACGGGAATGAACAAAAAGCGGGATTGAACCTGTTCAAGATACTGGAGCCGGATACATGGATAAAAGTGGTTGACAGGGTGAGCGGGGCCAATTTCGGCAATATCTATTGCAATACCAAGGCAATCGGTTACAACAACAAGGTTAGTTTACCGGCAGGACATACCTGGAGAAGTTACTGTAAATTCCTGTTGAGAACGCTACCGGAGGAAACCCGAAAAATATATGTGCAAAAGTTTGTCAAATTTATACGCTATTGGCACAGAGTAGGCTCTCCCGTACTGGATGAAGATATTATGGAACTGGAGCAGGAACCGGGCATGATCATAAATACTAAAGAATACAGTACCAGAGGAAAAGGAGACAAATATGTGGTCAAGTTCAGATATATACCCGACGTCCTGCCCGGACTTGACAACCGAACCGACTTCCTTTCATGGAAACGCTTGTGTATGGCTATTCTGAAAAATGATATCACATGTGCGTCGCTTTCTTTTTCTATTACCAAAAGGCAGATATTAAGACAGCAGGAACTTGTACGCAAATACATGGAACTGTTGTAGATCGCATCGGAAAGTGACATGCCGAATCTGCGAAAGTCCCTGTGGGACGACACTTTATTAACCGTGGATGAAGCGGATCGGAATCTACAAATCTGTTTTGCACGCAGATGATGCGGATTGAGCGGATGAACGCAGATACGCTACCACAATTCAATTAGAACACAAAGCGTATCACAAAGGACGCAAAGAATTTCAATTCAAATTGTCGCACTGCAAGAAAAGAACGGCCAAATTCATTTAATACAAAGAACACAAAGCGTATCACAAAGGACACAAAGAATTTCAATTCAAATTGTCGCACTGCAAAAAAAGAACGGGTTTTGTCAATCAAAATACAGGTTGAAAACCGGAATTCCCCGTAGAGATCCACAAATAAATTTTGCTTTCAGGTAAACGAAGAGCAGTCTTTTTTGAAAAATCGATTGCGATTTCCAAAATATTTTGTAACTTAGCGCCTGAATTTCATCTTCGGATAAATTCATCTGAATAAGCATACTGCATTTCTTTGCAGGGTTTTGCAAATATGCCTGTTCTTTTTTGTGTACAAAACTATTCTGTGTAAAGTATAAATTCGAAAGGATGAAAAATCCCGGAGGCTAATTTTATACTTTAATTCTTGTATGTAACTCTCAACTAATGTATCTGCAATAATATCCGTTATATGAAAATAAAAAATTGAACATGAATTCTATCTATGGAACTGTTCTGAATTAAATTGACTGTTTGATACCTGTTAATACATTGTAAAACATGTATTTATGATATGATAATCGTCGTCTTGTTCAGGAACGGTTCCTATGACATGCCCCGACATTTATAGATAAGAACGCAAGAAATGCATGCGATTTTTATATTTGCTTGATAATTTCTAATTTTGTCGTACTCTTTCTGATTTTGTTTTGTCTGAAACAAGGACATTGCCCTGTCCCCTAGAGTTTTAATCATCCGGGAATTGGATCTGTCGCCCGGATAAAAATCTATTTGATTTGGTCATAAACGAATTATGTCATCATCTATCAATTAATTTCGATGCCGGAAAGATTATCCGGCAATCAATAACAAAAAATAAAGATGTCCACATTAAATTATTATTTACGCCCTTCGACTAAAGAAGGGGATCAAAAGTGCAGCCTGTGCCTGCGTATAATCCATCGTCGCAAGGTCAGGCAGCTGACTACCGCTTATAAACTTAACGAGGAGGAATGGGATCAAGACTGTCAATGTATCAACTACTCGGACGCCACCCGGCGTTCTTATCTGGAGGTGGTTGAAGTCGCTATCAAGGAGCAACTCTATACCTTGGAAAGTATAATTGACAGGTTGGAGAATCAGGGAATGTACAGTTGCGACGATATCGTCGACTCTTATCGTTCGGATACAGGGGATCTGAAATTTTTCTGCAAAAAGCTGTCGGCGGCATTGACCAGTTCGGGTCAGGAGCGTACGGCCCGGGCATACCAGAGCGCTACGCTCCGTTTTCTCAGGTTTAACGGGGGCAGGGATATCCCGTTGAAGCTTCTGAATTCCAGTCTTGTGAAAGATTTCGAGAGGCATCTTATCCAGGAGGGTAAATCGTTGAACACCATATCGTTCTATCTGCGAAACCTGCGTGCTATCTATAACAAGGCTGTCTCGGAACAATGCGTAAGCAGTCAAGCGGAAAATCCGTTTGCAGGCGTTTTCACCGGTGTGAATAAAACAAGGAAAAGGGCTTTATCTTTGCAGGAACTGCGTCAACTGAATGGCCTCGGGTTGCCCGGGGATACGGACAAAACGCCGGAGATACAGTTAGAGCCCGGTTTATACCGTGCCTGGCGCCTGTTCTTTTTTTGTTTCCACGCTCGTGGGATGAGTTTCGTGGATATGTCTTACCTGAAAAAGGAAAACATTCGCGCGGGCGTACTCAGCTACCGGCGCAAGAAGACAGGCCAGAGAATAGAACTGGCCCTGACCGGCAAACTGATGGAGCTTATCGACAGTTTTTCGAATGAAGTATCCGGCAGTCCGTATTTGTTTCCGATCATTCAAGACTTGTCCCGGTCGCCGCGAAAGCAGTACGAGAGCGCCCTTCGAATACAGAACCTCCGCTTAAAGGAGTTGTCCCAAATGGCAAAGCTTTACAAGCCGTTATCGACGCATGTTTCCCGTCATAGCTGGGCCAGTATCGCCAAATCGGAGAACCTGCCATTATGGGTTATCAGTGAAGGGCTGGGGCATAGCAACGAGAAGACCACCTATACCTATCTGGCCTCTTTTGACAGGAGTGTACTGGATAAAGCGGGAGAACAGGTTACAGGTGTGGTCAGCGGGAAGAATGGGATTGTATTGTCTCGTCAGTCCGATGTTGTACAGGAATGCGAGGAAATGTCAAGTTCTTGCGATGAATAAATTAAAAGGCGTATCGCTGCTGTTTTTCGCGAATATGCCATAGCGCCTGTTTTGCCGTGGTGATCTTCTTTGCGGCAAGAGTCTTGTTTGTCTCGACCGGCGCAGTGGGATTCAACTTCTATGCGGGTTCGTTGTATCCAAAAAAACAAGGGAGAAAGTACCCGTAATACGAGATTGGCTCTTGTGCCTGTCTTCGGCAATTATCTGTTTTTACTGATGACATAATTCTTTTTCAGTAAAAAGTATTGTCGGATAACAAAAAATATTATCTTTGTATCCGAATAAGAAGGGGGATTAGCTCATCTGGCTAGAGCGCAACGCTGGCAGTGTTGAGGTGATCGGTTCGAGTCCGATATTCTCCACCTTGTCGGACAAACTGTAAAAAAAGTTTGTCCGGTTTTTTTATATCCCTGCAAGGTTCCGGTATTTTACGAAATACTTCAAAAACTTTATTCTCCCCGTCGGTTCGATATGTATAAACCCGGGATCGGGACAGGAAAACCGCCTGAATCGTTTTATGTCAAATGTTTTCGCCCGTGGGCATTCATGTCAATAGATAATGCATCCTGCACAAAACCAAAACCCCGTAGAGGTTTCACTCTGTTTGTCTGTAAATCCCCGACGGGGAAAGGGTGAGGGGGCGTATCTTTTTTCTATTGATATGAAAGTCCTGCGGACTAACCTTTAGCGATGAAAAATAAATAACCTGTAACAACAGGGATGCATCCCTGCAAGATGCAGGAAACAATGATGCCTGTTCCGTTCTACCGGGCGACACATCCCTGTTTTGATTGTCACATAGCGAGAAAAAAAGCTGCTTGAGCGGATGCTCAAACAGCTTTTTACCGAAAAAGTTATAATAGAATTATTTCTTTGGATTCATTATCACTTCGATAAAGTTGCCCTGCGATGCAAGATCTTTTATTACAGCTTTGATATCGTCTTTTGACAACGCATTTACGGTTGACAAATAGTTTGAGTAATTGTCTTCGCCAAAGAAATGATATGCGCCGAGTACCCCCAGCCAATAGCCGTTTGTCTTTTCATCTTCCTGGAATTTCTTGATCATGTATTCTTTTACTTTTTGGAAATCAGCGTCTTCGGGGCCTTTCTCCGCTATGTTTTTCACTTCGCGGTCAATTAAGGGAACTATTGATGAAGCCCTTTCAGGATCGGTGTCGAATGTCATTTGCAAGATGGTTTGCCCTTCCGGAACGCGGCTGATGCCTGTTTGCGTCCGCACTCCGTATGTGCCGCCGGCTTCTTCTCTGATTGCGCGTACATATACAATATCCAATATCTGTTTCAACATGGACAAGGCGATTTGAGTTTTCATGTTGCGTTTTAAAGTTCCGCTATACAGTTCTAGCACGGACGTCTTGGGCGTTTTCATTTCCTGCTCGAATACATCGTCGAATTTGCCTTTGCGGATGTCAACGTTTACTTTTTTGTATCCGGCGTCTTTATTGCCTGACGGAAGAGAAGCCAAATATTGTTCCACAAGAGGTTTTAAAGCGGCTTCGTCGATGGTTCCCACAAAAGTGAAAGTGAATGAACCCGGATTGGCGAATATTTCCTTGTATATTTCTATAACGCGGTCGTAATCAATCTTTTCGGCGTCTTCCAGCGTCATTGTCTGCATGCGGGGATTGTTTTCGTATTTCGCCCTGGTAGCGTGCAGATCCATTATATAGGAAGGTTCCGAATTCTGGTTTTTCAACTGGCTCTTTATCACGTCCATCAGTGTTGTATAGGCGCCTTCATCTTTGCGGGGCGCGGTAAAATGCAGATATGTAAGCTGTAACAGGGTTTCCGTGTCTTTTATGGTCGAAGAGCCGCCAAGCCCCTGTGTCCAGCCCGATATATTTACATCCACGCTTGCGGATTTTCCGGCCAGTACTTTTTTCAAATCCGTGGAGCTGAAATTACCTATTCCACCAATATACGGAACCATTGAAGCCATATTCGCATTGATTATATCGGCGTCGGGCACGATTGATATGCCGCCATAACCATGCGCCAACATTAAGATCTGGTCGTCTTTATAGTCTGTCTTTTTAAGTACTGCTTTCATTCCGTTCGACAGTGTCCACACTGTGGCGCCTAATATTTCGTCTGTCGCCGTATTGACTACTTTACCTGCTTGCGGCATCTGCATGATAAGCGGCTCGTTTGATACCGTTTCCGTGTAAGGCGTGATATCCTCCGCTTCCACGGCGTTGAATACATTCAGCAGTTCGTCGGCGTCAGGATACGCAAGGCCTTCTTTTTCAGGCCCGATAACAGTGATAATGATATTCCTGTTACTGATAAGCTTCTGTGACATTGCGTTAACCATCCGGGCGTCAATCATTGGGGCTATTTGCTTCATGAAGTTATATTCATACTCTATACCGGGAATGCCTTCGTTGTCGGAGAAACTGCTGACATACTCCTGTACATATCTGCCATTCAGTTCTTTATTCCTGTTGTTGTACATGTTTTCATATCTTTGCAGCAGGCTGGCCTTTGCTCTTTCCACTTCCGCGTCGGTAAATCCGAATTTCCTGACACGTTCGTTTTCCCTTATTATGCTTGCCAGCGTTTCGCTCGCTTTGCCTTCTTTGCTTAGGGCCTGTGTAGTCCACGCGTCCTTGGTCTTCGACACAAAGAAATTTCCGTCGTAAGCATACGAATTCGCAAATGGAGCGTCGGCTTTCTGCGAAATTTCGCGCAACCTGTCGGATAGCATGCTTGAAGCCAGGCTTTTAACAATGCCCGAAACCAGTCCTGCCTGCGTCTTTTTCAGGGCTTCGGGAAGTATATCGTGTTTTATATACAGGCAAACGATTGTCTCCACGGCTTCGGGATCCGTGATTACCGATACAACAGGTTTATCGTTATCCGGCACAGGGAAATAGACCCTTTCGGCAGGATTGACCGGTTTCGGGACGTCTGCAAACATTATTTTTATCTGCGCTTCCACTTCATCCACATTTATGTCTCCGACAACAATGATAGCTTGCAAATCAGGCCTGTACCATTTATGATAATAATCCTTTAATGTCTGATACGGGAAATTTTCAACGATTTCCATTTTTCCGATAGGCATGCGGTCTGCGTATTTGCTGCCCTGGAAAATAACGGGCAGCTGTTTATCCCAGATGCGTGACTGCGCTCCGCTGCGTGTGCGCCATTCTTCTTTTATGACCAGGCGTTCCTCGTCTATTTGCTCGTCTTTCAGGGCAATAAAACTTGACCAGTCGTGCAAGATCAGCAGGCAGGAGTCGATGATCGTCTGGCGGATAACGGGTACATTCGAAAGATTGTATACCGTTTCGTCGAAAGATGTGTAAGCGTTAACATTTGCGCCGAATTTCACACCGATACTTTCAAGGTAATTCAGCATCGTTTTTTTGCCTGGAAAGTTTTTGGAACCGTTAAAGGCCATGTGTTCAAGGAAATGGGCCAGCCCGGCCTGATTGTCTTCCTCCTGCATCGAACCTACTTTCTGGGCGATATAGAAATCAGCCCTTTTTTCAGGATATGCGTTATACCTTATATAGTATGTCAGGCCGTTTTCCAGTTTGCCAAACCTTACCTGCGGGTCAATCGGCAACGCTTGAGGCGCTTGTGCTTTCGTCAGGCCGGCGATGACCAGTAAAGCGAATAAAATAAATGATTTCCTCATACTTGATCGTTTTAGTTGTAATTTGCTATATTAAAATATTGTTAATTGTGGCTTTTGAATAAAGCCGTTTTGTAGAAAACCCGGTTTTGTATTCGTGTTTGGATATTGATCTCAACCGGATGTGGAAAAATCACAAAACACGGGTGAAAAAAATATGACAATAAATAAAATGTGTACGCGGGCGTCATGCCCGCCGGTCCACAACATCCCGGATACATCGAATACATGCCTAAATGTCAACAACTTTCCTTCTATGGAGAGTTTCTTTTCGCTTTTTTTCATAATTATTCCCTGTTCGCAGTTCCTTATGACGCGCTAATATATAAAAATAAGCTGTGATTTTTTATTCCTCTACTCTTTTAATTTGATTTTTTTATCATTTTTATATTGTCGCCGATTTGTTTCCCGGATTTTTAATTTTTACTTTTGAAAATTAAAACCAGGCGATTGAATTTCGCTTGCATAATGATATTATTGTCCCGAATAAAAGAATAAATTATGGATATACAGGAAATGCAATCAAATTACGAATCCATGACCATTGCAATAGCTCGATGGATGCATAATATCCTTTCGGATCTGGGGGTTCCCGGACAATGGATTGAATATGTCAAACTGATTGTGCTGTTGGCGATAGTAGCCGTAACGGTGTATATATTGCAGTTAACGGTAAGGAAAATTTTGATATTTGTTTTCCTTCGCATCGAAAAAATAACCACCCTTTCGTTCTTTGACTATACCATAAATAACAGGTTGCCTTATTATCTGGCATTGGTTGTGCCTTATTCATTCGTCAGGGGAGCAATACCTGTTGTGTTCTACGATTTTAAAGGGCTTATAGCTCCTTTAATAAAAATTACCGATATCTATTTGGTTTTTATGGTGATATGGACCATAATGGCGCTAGTGAGGTCTTTTGGCGATGTGTTGCAGGAAAAACCCGCATTCAGGAACAAGCCGATGAAAAGCTATTTTCAGGTAATACAAATAATATTGTTCACATTCGGCGCCGTTGTAGTGTATGCCATTCTTACAGGGCGCTCGGCCACAGCTTTTTTTGCCGCCATGGGCGCCGCCTCGGCCGTATTGTTGCTTATGTTCAAAGATTCTATTATGGGCTTTGTGGGCAGTATACAGATTACCACAAACGACATGGTTCAGATAGGCGACTGGATCACAATGAATAAATACGGAGCGGATGGCAATGTGGAGGAAATAACCCTGACAACAGTCAAAGTCCGCAACCTTGATAAAACAATAACCACGATCCCTACTTATGCTTTAATATCCGATTCCTTTCAGAACTGGCGCGGCATGCAGGAGTCTGGTGGACGGCGGTTTCGGCGGGCTTTGAATATCAAATATGACAGCATCCGTTTTTTGACAAACGAGGAAATTGAAAAATTCAAAAAAGTGGATGGCCTTGCCGGTTATATAGCGGAAAAACAGGAACAATATGTAAAATTGAATAAACAAACGAATAGCGACTTGCCTTTGAATAAACATGCTATTACCAATTGCGACCTGTTTATGCAGTATGGTATGCATTACCTGCGTAATCATCCGGATATAAACAAGGATATGGCTTTGCTGGTAAGGCAATTGGCATCCACAACGCAAGGCTTGCCGATAGAATTGTATACATTTACCAGTACTACCGTATGGGCGGAACATGAAATCATACTGGCCGGGATAATGAATCATATTATAAGCGTGGTTCCTTACTTCGGACTGACAATATATGAAGAATCGTCGGGCAGCGATGATTATAATGTATATATGAAGCGGTTGGAACAATAAAATTTTCCAGCGCGCCTGTTATGGAATTTCTTTTAAATCAAGGCATGAGAAATAAATTGTTTATTCCTCATGCCCAAGGAACCGGAAACCGGCGAAAGTCAAATACATCCGGCGCTATTTGCACAAGAAAATATTTATGGGAAATTTAAACGCTTTCCAAATAATAACGGGTATGAAAAAGTATATGTTTTCCGGGATCATCCTTTTCTGTTTGTTTTCATGGACTTCCTGCCAAAGCGATTTGGACAGAATGGGGGGCGCAGTGAAGAGTCATCTCAAATACAGGGACGCCGACAATGGAACTGTCACAAAGATAGAAGAAATAAAAGCTTTATCGTACGGGAAAATACCCGGTGACAAGCGTAAAGATCCGGACGAGGCTTATCTCTGCAAAGTATATGTGAGAGGTACATGGTCTTATAGGGACAGTTTCCGTATATATAACATCGACGACACGCTTGATTGTGTCTTCAATAAAAGTAAAACTCTTTTGAGGATAAAAGATAGAGCGGAAGAATAATTGAACAGGGGGGTGGAATATATTGACGGATTGCGGATGTTACGTCGGGAAGTTTATCCATATCTGTAAATAGAAAGCCGATCCCCGGATGCAACGGACGAAGTTGCTGCGTGCGCGAATCGAAACTCGCTGCGCAGGCAGCAAAAACAGTAGGTACATAAAACCGTTCGTATCCGATGCCCCACTACAGGCCCGGCCGGCGGCTATTGCCTTGATTCTATTCCCCCGTTACTTGTTCTTATTCCAAATATGTGTATCCGTATAGTCCCGAGCGGTAGTTGGACAAGAATTCCTTACCTTCTTCTACCGTAATGGAACCCTGTTTCACACAGCTGGTTACCCATGTTTCCACTGTGCGGACAAGCTTTTTGGCATTGTATTGCGCATAGTCGAGCACTTCGGCTACAGTTTCGCCGTCTATCATTTGTTCTATCTTGTATTCGTCTTCGTCTACCGATATGTGTACGGCATTGGTATCGCCAAACAAATTATGAAGATCGCCCAGTATTTCCTGATATGCGCCAACAAGGAACACGCCAAGATAATACGGCTCATTCTTCTTTTTGGTGTGTACAGGCAGGTAAGACGATTGATTCCCGTTAGAGATAAAGTTGTCTATCTTGCCGTCCGAATCGCAAGTCACATCTTGCAGAGTGGCTGTTCTGTCGGGCTTTTCATCCAGGCGGTGAATCGGAATGATCGGAAAAACCTGGTCTATAGCCCAGGAATCCGGCAAAGACTGAAACAATGAGAAGTTACAGAAATATTTATCCGGCAATAGTTTGGATAATTGCTTCAGCTCTTCCGGCGCATGTTTCGACCGGCCGGCTATATGGAATATTTCGCGGGCAATGGAGAAGTATAAACGTTCTACCTGCGCCCTGGTTTTTAGCGTGAGCAGACCCAGGCTAAACAAGTCCAGAGCTTCTTCGCGGATTTGCTGGGCGTCGTGCCATGCCTCCAGCATGCGCGACTGGCTGAGGTCGTCCCATATCTGATATAATTCGCGAACCAGCTCATGATCATCGTCGGATATTTCTTCGTTTTCGTCCCATTCGGGCAATGTGGCGGTTTCCAGAACTTCGAAAACAAGTATCGAGTGATGCGCCGTGAGCGAGCGTCCCGATTCTGTAATGATGTTGGGGTGGGGGATGTCGTTTTTGTTTGCGGAATCTACCATTGTGGCGATGGAGTCGTTTACATATTCCTGTATGGAATAGTTTACGCTGCTTTCATTGTATGAAGAGCGGGTGCCGTCGTAGTCCACGCCCAATCCGCCGCCGATATCTACAAACTCTACTTTGAAGCCCATGGCATGCAGCTGCACATAGAATTGCGCGGCTTCGCGCAAGGCTGTTTTAATACGGCGTATCTTTGTGATCTGGCTCCCGATGTGAAAATGGATAAGGCGGAGAGAATCCTGCATATTTGTTTTTTCGAGGTATGCAAGAGCTTCCAGCAATTCGCTTGAATTCAACCCGAATTTGCTTCCGTCGCCTCCCGATTCTTCCCATTTTCCACTGCCGGAACTGGCAAGTTTAATGCGAATGCCGATATTCGGCCTTATTTTCAGCCTTTTGGCTATTTTGGCAATGAGCGGCAACTCGTTCAGCTTTTCAACAACAATAAAGATGCGCTTGCCCATCTTTTGCGCCAGCAAAGCCAGTTCGATGTAGCTTTCGTCTTTGTATCCGTTGCATATGATCAAAGAATCGGAATCCGTGTTGATAGCGATTACGGCATGAAGTTCGGGCTTTGAACCGGCTTCAAGTCCGATATTGAATTTTTTACCGTGGCTTATAAGTTCTTCCACCACAGGGCGCATTTGATTTACCTTGATCGGATAGATGATGTGGTTTTGCCCCTTGTATTCGTATTCTTCAGCCGCCAGTTTGAAACAGGTCGATATCTTTTCTATCCTGTTGTCCAGAATATCGGGAAAGCGGATCAGTACCGGAGCCGATACATCACGGAGCTGCAATTCGTCCATCAGTTCTTTTAAATCAACAGTTACCCCGTCCTTGCGGGGAGTGACTACAATATTGCCTTTCTCGTTGACAGAAAAGTAATTAATCCCCCATCCCGGAATGTTATACAACTCGGATGAGTCTTCGGTGCGCCATTTTCTCATTCTTTGCCTGTAAAGTGATAAATTATTTAACGGATAAAAATGTTGCGATTTTAGCATTGGCCGGATCTCTGGCCTCTTCGCCATATACATCGAAATCAGCCAGATAACCTCTGTTTATATCCGATTTCCAGATATGCGCCCAGGTTTTTCCAACAGCGTAAGGCAATTCGCCTGCAGATATATATTTATAATATTTGCTTTCGGGAATCTCCTTGATAGCCAGACTGAGGTTTGTCGGAATACTTTCCACGTCCGGCACTCTGTATCCTAACACAGCCGTGTATTCGCCCGTATAATCGCTTTCGTAATCGGTATAGATACAATAAATATCGTCCGATACCTTGGGCATTGACTGTAAATAGCCGTTCCGCAGGAATATTTCCCACAACTTGGCTATATCGTCCTGCGACTTATAGTCCTGATTGGTAGTTCTCACGGAAATACCGACTACGGTAAATTTGCCCAGTGTGATTTCTTCGTGTTTCATTTTTCCAGGATTTTAGTAATCTCGGCGATATATAAATAATGGAAATCTTTTTCGGGATACCATCTGTCTGTTATTTTTGCGTCAAGGAATGCCGTTTCTTCGATACGCTGTACAAACAGTTTTTTTGCGAAAATTACCCTTTCGGCTTCTTCGAAATAGGGCGTTCCCCTGTACATGGCTACGGATAATCCGGCCTTTGCTATTTTGTCTTCGTCCCTGCCCGAAGCTTTGCCCAGACAGGCAAGGGCTTTTTTATAGCTTTCATCAAAGAATGTAAGCGATAACGATGCCGCGCTCTCTATAAATTCCCTTGTAAAACGTTGAGGGCGTATGACGACGAAGATCACTTCTTTGTTCCACATTATTCCGAAACTTCCCCAGCTGGCGGTCATTGTATTTACCGTACCGTCAGGCTTCGACGCGGAAATCAGCATCCATTTGTTTTTTATTTCAAACGGGTTTGGCGAGAAGTCTTTTATGTTTGTTTCCTTGAACCGGCTCATCATATTCATTTTTTTTTCTAGTCTAATTTTAATACGGCAAGAAATGCCTTTTGCGGCACTTCCACATTGCCTACCTGTTTCATTCGTTTTTTTCCTTCCTTCTGTTTTTCCAGCAATTTACGTTTCCGTGAAATATCTCCTCCATAACACTTGGCGGTCACATCCTTGCGCACGGCTTTTATTGTTTCGCGGGCAATGATTTTGGAGCCGATAGCCGCCTGTATGGCAATATCGAATTGCTGGCGCGGAATCAATTCTTTCAGCTTTTCACACATGCGGCGCCCAAACGAAACGGCATTGTCTATATGGGTCAGGGTAGACAGGGCGTCCACCGATTCACCGTTGAGCAGGATGTCCAGTTTCACAAGTTTTGCCTCGCGGTAATCGTGCATGTGATAGTCGAAAGAAGCATAACCTTTCGATATGCTTTTCAGTTTGTCATAGAAGTCTATGACGATTTCGCCCAGAGGTATGTCGTATATGATTTCCACACGGTCGCCCGATATATAGTCCTGCCTGATCAATATGCCCCGTTTGCCGAGGCACAGGGTCATGATGGGGCCTATGTAAGTTGTGTTTGTAATAACGGAGGCGCGTATATAAGGCTCTTCGATATGGTCGATAAGGGTAGCGTCGGGTAATCCTGCGGGATTATGTACTTCTTTGGAGCCCCCTTTTTTGTCATACACTATATATGACACGTTTGGAACGGTGGTTATCACATCCATGTTAAACTCCCTGTCGAGACGTTCCTGTATGATTTCCATGTGCAAAAGTCCCAGGAACCCGCAACGGAAGCCGAATCCCAGCGCAACGGACGATTCCGGCTGAAAGGTAAGGGAAGCATCGTTCAACTGCAGCTTTTCGAGCGAGGCGCGCAAAGCTTCAAAGTCTTCGCTTTCGATGGGATATACTCCGGCAAATACCATTGGTTTCACATCTTCGAATCCGTCAATCGCTTCTTTGCATGGATCTTTTACATGGGTAACCGTGTCGCCCACTTTTACTTCTTTTGAAGTTTTTATACCGGATATTATATAGCCTACATCACCGCAGGCAACTTCATTGCGGGGCGACATTTCAAGTTTAAGTACGCCAACTTCATCGGCGTCATATTCTTTGCCTGTAGCGAAGAATTTAACGGGATCTCCTTTCCGGATTGTGCCGTTTATTACTTTAAAGTATGCGATAATACCGCGAAAAGAGTTGAAAACGGAGTCGAAAATCAAGGCCTGCAATGGCGCTTCCGGATCACCTTTCGGCGCGGGGATACGCTCGATGATGGCGTCGAGTATATCATATACGCCTTCGCCTGTTTTTCCGCTGGCCCGGATTATTTCTTCGCGTTTTATCCCCAGCAGTTCAATGATCTGGTCTTCTATTTCGTCCGGCATCGCATTGGGAAGGTCTATCTTGTTTAGTACCGGTATAATTTCCAGGTCGTTTTCTATGGCCATATACAGGTTCGATATAGTTTGCGCCTGTATACCCTGCGCGGCGTCTACAATCAGCAATGCGCCTTCGCAGGCGGCAATAGAGCGTGATACTTCGTATGAGAAGTCGACATGTCCGGGGGTATCTATCAGGTTGAGAATATATTTTTCGTTTTTGTACATATATTCCATTTGGATGGCGTGGCTTTTAATGGTGATGCCGCGTTCGCGTTCCAGATCCATATTGTCGAGCACCTGCGCCTGCATGTCTTTGCCTTCGACAGTTCTGGTGTATTCCAAAAGCCTGTCTGCCAAAGTACTCTTGCCATGGTCGATATGTGCAATAATGCAAAAATTCCGTATTTTATCCATCTATATAATTTGATTCTTGAGATCTCCTTCAAACCGGGGCAGACTGCTACCCCCGAATTAGAGTGCAAATATACAAAAGAAATATCAACTTTTAATTATTGTATATTGCATATTGCAAGGTCGGAACACAAGGCGGGAATTTTAAATTTTGGTAGCGTTTCCCAAAAAAGTATGCTTTCCGGTTACGATGCCCGTAGTTAATCTCTTGCGACGGATATTTAAATCAAGATTGACGAATTACTTGCCGCGTTGCGTTATTGGCTGTCAAGTATCTGCGCATCTTGTTCAATGGGGTGCATTTGACTGCGTCGAACTGACGTTTCAAATTGTCGCAAGTATGCAGAATGTGCGACAAGTTCCTAGGGACTTGCCGGGCGCGGCAAGGGTTTGTAATTTACAACGCAACGGGAATGCGGCCCGGTAAAAATCAACAAATGGAAGATGCTACCGGCAAACTCCCTCTGAAATCGTGGAAAAAGATGTGTAGATACTATTGATAAAGAAACAGGGGATGATTGCCATCCCCTGTAACTGAAAAATGAATCGAATGCGTGCCTCCGGCACTGCTATTCTCTTAATAGGAACGGACACACCGAACACTACGACCGTTCGTCCGGTCGAAGCTGTTGGCCGGGAGCACGTAGCCACTGCTGAAGATCAGGTAGTACGCGTTCGTCCCATCGCTGACTGATGACGACCAGTAGTGGCCGTAGCCGCCAACGAGGAACAGGTAGCCGAGGTCGCTGAAGACGTCGGGAGGAGAAGAGAGAAGGAACATAGCGCGGGCACCGCTGGCAGGGAAGCCAACAGGAGCGTCGTTAAGAACATAAGACAATTTAACGCCGAAAAGATTACCGCCAACACCGTTCACATCACCGGCGGTAGTCTCGCCCACATTATATTTCCCGTACACGGAATCATCAGCGTCGTATTGGTTACCGGTAGGAACAGGCCCGAAATTGTTACTGGTTGGCAATATCCAGTCTTCTGTTAAACCAGTAGCAGCCCGAGACGAAGACCTGGACAGAAATTTACATATGTCACCCGTGTAATCCGTGTAATCACCGGCAAGGGTAGTCCAATCCTGATCTGTCGTCAAACGGGCGTCACTGCGGTTATTGGTCTCGCTGTCATCAATAACATTGACATCGGCGTAAGCAATAGAATTCCAAAGGGCATCCATGTCAGATTTATCCCAGTTCTGGCCAATAATATACAATTCATTTCCATCAAGAGCGCTAACGGCAACCCTGGAATACGTACCGTCCGCAAGATTAGGAACAAACAGGTAACTGGCAGAACCGAAAGCCCCGAAAACAGCGTCAACACCAATCAAACTTCCCCACTTGAAGTAAACTCCCTGGTAACCTTCCTTGTCGGTTCCGGACTCGGCGAAGGTCAAAACACCTGTATTATCGTTTGAATCATTATCCGAGGCCGAATCAAAGTAGATGTTCGAAGCGGCCCAGTATTTCTTGTTGGGATCGGCGGGCTGAGGAGGATAAACCACTATGTCAGTTTCAGGATAATCTTCAACTCCAAGAATCCCGAAGCTGATGTCAGCCCCTACGACAATACTTGGAGAATCAGGATCGTTCGGATCAGGATTCGGATTTGAACCCGAACCCGAACCGAAGGACAAATTCAATACGTATTGCCGACCGTTCTCGAAAGTGACGCCGGTGTCGTCGATCTCGTTGAGATCGGCGAACTGGACAAATGCTTGATCGGATGCGCCATTGAGCGTATAAGATATCTCCAAACCAAACTCGCCACCGTCTTGATCAACATCGTCTTTGGGAGCGCCATCGGCAGGATTTCCGTAGGTGGTTTGAGGCAATACGAAAATTCCCTGGTCAACACCGACGACATACTTGTAGTCCGCGCCGACGGAAACCCCGGCCTCTGGCAAAAAGTAAGGGTAATCGACACGAGTGGAGGAACCGTCAACATCCCACTTTACATAATCAGCGGTAGAGGCTACGTTTCCACTGTAAAGCCATCCGGAAGAAGCGTCAATATCGCTCAATTTCAACGTCCCCTCAGAGTAAAGATTCCGTAACCTCAAACC
>JAISSD010000141.1 GCA_031273295.1 Prevotella sp. | reverse complement strand
GCCTCTAAAGTAAAGGTATTCTTTGATGACGGCATTGCCGACAGAGAAGCAACCATAATCAATGTAATAGGCTCTTCCATCTACTGCCTTGCGCCAAGACAGAACGACGGACGGAGTCGGATTAAAGTAAGCGTGGAAGACAAGCCTGCGGTTGATGCACCGGAGTATTTCCACTATACGGCTGCCGCGAACGTTTCGTGGGTTGCCGGAGTCGGAACACGCGACGGAATCGGAGCAAAATATGCCGACGGCAGCCTGTCGGAAGCTCATTTCTGGAAACCGCAGGGTATTGTTGCACTCGGCGGAGACATGATAATGACTTTCGGATACTGGGAGGATTTGAGCCTTAAAGTGCGGCTGATCTCGCTGCCCGACGATAAAGTTATTACCGTGCAGGATGGCCTTTATCTGGGCAAACCCGCCATAAACGAGGCGAAAACAAAGGTATACGCCACAACGCTTAACCCCCCGCACGTCGTTTACGAGTACAAGAAGGAAACCGGATGGACGCCCTACAGCATCGGAACAATTAATATTCCGAAATACACGGGCTGTTGCGACCGTATCCGCTCGCTTGTAATGATGGACGAAGCGCACGACCCGAATCAGGAGTGGCTGTACTTCTGCCATAAGGACAAGACATTCGGACGTTTCAACATTAATACCGAAGAAACTCAAATTCTTGCCGACGAAACTCTTGATGTGCCGGTAAAAACCTTTGGAGGATACCTTGTGTACGATCATGTCAAAGACTGTTTCTACGTTTCACTGTACGAGTCCTACTGTATTTACAAGATAACCAAAATCGGAGACGACTGGGGCAATGGAGTACAGGCGGAACTCTATGCCGGAAGCCCGTCGTCGAGCGCAGTTATCGACGGTGAGCTCAATGATGCACGTTTCAAACAGCCTATGGGTATGTGTATGGACGAAGACGGCAACCTTTATATCTGCGATTGCGACGGAGCCGACGTTATCAGGAAAATATCGTTTATCGACGGTTATGTTTCAACTGTTGCAGGGACGCTTGGTAAAGAAAGCCCGCAAATAAACGGCGATCCCGCCGAAGCGGTTTTCCTCGACCCGCAAGATATTTCATACGACGGCGAGGGTAATTTTTTCATAACCGAATGGTGGGAAGCCACAATAAGGAGATACACTATTGAATAATTCTTGAAAACAAACGAATATGAAATATATTTTATTATTATTAGCGATCGGGCTGTCGTTTACGGCGTATACACAGGAAGCAACCATTAAAGTGGCCGGAGTCGTAATGGACGAAAATGGAGAGACATTGCCCGGAGCTACCGTCAATGTAAAAAGCACCACCATTGCCACGGTTACCAGTCCGGACGGAGTGTTCGTGCTCGATAAAGTTCCTCCCGGGGCTACCGTCGTATTTTCCTATCTGGGATATAAACCACTTGAAATCAGATATACCACGACCAAAGAAAGGGAAAGGATAACTCTGACGTCCGATATAAACGAAATGGATGAGGTTATAATTGCCGCCCGTGGCGCTCAGCGCAAAATATCAATAGTCGGTGCTATTACCAGTGTCGAAGTACGGGACTTGCAGGTTTCGACCTCTTCGGTGACCAACATGTTGGGAGCGCGTGTGCCGGGTATTATTTCGGTAACCCGTAGCGGCGAGCCGGGCAACGACTTTTCCGAATTTTGGGTGCGAGGCATTGCGACTTTCGGAGCAAGTCAGAGCGCGCTGGTACTCATAGACGGTATAGAGGGTAACTTGAACGACCTTGACCCTGCGGATATCGAAAGTTTCTCGATATTAAAAGATGCCTCGGCAACAGCTGTTTACGGTACGCGTGGAGCGAACGGCGTAGTTGTCGTAACAACGAAACGCGGGAAAGCCGGTAAATTGCAGGTTAATTTCAAAGCCAATTCCACTTATTCGTATTCCCCTCGCATGCCGGAATATGCGGACGCCTATCAGTATGCCGCTCTGGCAAATGAAGCAAGAGTAGTAAGAGGTAACAGCGCCGTATACAGCCCAACCGAACTGGAATTGTTCCGTACAGGCCTCGATCCGGATTTATATCCCAATGTCAATTGGGCGGATGTGATTTTGAAAGACCATGCATGGAACTCACAGTATCATCTGAGTTTATCCGGCGGAGGCGAAAATGCCCGGTATTATGTCAGCCTGGGCGCACTCAATAACGAAGCGCTCTTCAAGCAGGACGAAGACTCTCCATACAAAGCCAATGTGGACTATTACAAATACAACTTTCGGTCTAATGTGGACGCCAGTGTAACACGTACCACCACGCTTTCGCTGAATGTGGAAACCGTTTTTGTGTCGCAGAACGCTCCGGGTTTCGGAGACGACAACAATGCGCTGTGGCAGGCACAGGCAAACCTGCCTCCGACGATAGTCCCTGTTAGATATTCCAACGGTATGTTGCCTTCCTACGGTTCGAACGCCGACCAGATGTCGCCATACGTACAGTTGAACTATACCGGATATAAAGCCATCGAACGCTACAGCGCAAAAACCAACCTCACGCTGAAACAGGATCTGGGCATGCTCGTAGAAGGACTATCCGTTCAGGGTTTGTTCTCGCTGTCCACCAACGGAACCCACACGATTATCAATTCGGCGACTCCCGAACTGCATTTTGCCGACCCGAAAACAGGTCGTTACACCAATGGCGACCTGCGAACCGAAAGAAGAGTATCATCGGTGGATATGACCTCAGTGCAAACATCCGCGTCGGATAGACAGTATTATTTCGAAGCGCAGGCGAACTACAACCGCATCTTTAAAGACGACCACCGCATTACCGGTTTGTTTCATTTCTATCGGCAGGAAAGTAAAAACAGCGGTTGGGGTAATACAATGTTCGATGTCATACCGAGGCGTTATCAGGCTTATTCGGGGAGAGGTACTTATTCGTTTGCGGATACATATCTGATAGAGGGAAATATAGGATACACCGGTTCGGAGAATTTTGATAAAGACCACCGCTACGGATTATTCCCTTCCATAGCTCTCGGATGGATACCCAGCCAGTATGAGTTTTTAAAGAAAGGATTGCCGTTTATCAACTACCTAAAATTCCGCGGCTCGTACGGACAGGTAGGTAACGACCGTCTGGAGGCGGTGCGTTTTCCGTACCTCACAGTAGTAGGAGGCGGCAGTACAGGTATCTGGGGCGGTAGCGGACTGACCGAAACGCAAGTCGGCGCAGTCAACATGGAGTGGGAAACTACTACTAAATTCGACTTGGGTATTGACGGCAAACTGTTTAATAACAGGATAGATTTCACCGTAGATTTTTATCGCAATAAAACCACCGGTATTTTCCAAAAGCGCGAAAGCATCCCGCTCGAATCGGGTATGAACGTTACGCTTCCATACGCCAATATCGGTTCGATGACCTCATGGGGAATAGATGGAAATGCATCTTTCACACAATCCATTATAAAGGATATGTATTTTACCTTACGGGGCAACTTTACCCTGGCGCGTAATGAAGTCGATTACTGGGAACAGGCCGGCATAAACTATCCGTACCAGTCATATAGTGGCATTCCATACGGGATAATGAGAGGTTTGATTGCCGAAGGTTTGTTCAAAGATGAGACAGATATTATCAGTAGCCCCAAACAGACTTACATGGAAAATGTCCTGCCGGGCGATATCAAATATAAAGACGTCAATGGCGACGGAGTGGTGAACGACGACGATATTGTCCCACTGTCGTTCTCGAACATTCCACAGATACAGTACGGTCTAGCTTTCGAGTTCAACTACAAAAGATTCCGTATCAATGCCCTCTTCGAAGGTGTAAAGGACGTGGAATATTTCTTGGGAGGTAACGGTTATTATCCATTTGCAGGAGAATCGACGGGTAATGTACTTTCGATTGTGGCGGAACAGGCAAATCGCTGGACTCCCGCTTCCTATTCGGGTACCCTTGCGACAGAAAATTCAAATGCGCGTTTCCCGCGCCTGACTTACGGAACAAACGCCAACAACAACCGTAATTCGACTTTCTGGATTGCCGATGGAAGCTACGTGCGCCTGAAAAATGTGGAACTTGCTTACTCCCTGCCGCAAAAATGGCTGAGCAAACTGAAAGTTGCCGAGTCGGCAACACTCAGTGCGATTGGCGAAAATCTCCATGTGTGGGACACCATGAAATTGTGGGATCCTGCACAGGCTTCCGACAATGGAGCGGTTTATCCGCTGCAGCGTAAATATACTATTCAATTGATTGTAACATTTTAAAAAAACAGTAATGAGGACATTAATAAAAAATAAATATTTGACGATGCAGATGCTAAGTATTTGCATATTTGGAGCAATGCTATTTTCGTGTAGCGATTTTCTCGATGTGGACTACCACTTCAAAAATACTACGCAATTAGATTCCATATTCAAGAAAAAAGAACAGGTAGATCAATACTTGAGAAACGCGGCAAGTTATTTGCCCAACGAAGGCAATTTATGGACTAATGCCTCGACGCCTTTCCAAGGCGCTTCGGACGAAAATTTTACATCGTTCAACGACGATCGTCATGCCGCAATAAAGTTCCTGCTCGACGAAATCACAGACTTCAGTACGTATTTTGTCAACTATGACCAGTGGTACACAGGTATAAGGAAAGCAAATATCGTCCTGCAGCGCATGAGCGAAATAGAGGATATCTCCGACCTGGACAGAAGGGATTTTATGGGACGGTGCTATTTCCTGAGAGGATACTTTTACTTTCAGTTGCTGTTGCAATATGGACCAGTGCCTATCGTGCCGGAAGAAGCATTTGCCGCTGACGCTAGCGTGGACGAAATGTCGCTCGAACGTGCAACTTACGATGAATGTGTCGAGTACATTTGCGAAAATTTGGGGCAGGCGGCAGAATATCTTTACTCTGTCAGACCGTCAGTTGAAATCAGTATTCCAACCAGCGGGGCTGCTTTGGCTACTCTTTCACGTGTTCGCTTGTTCGCTGCCAGCCCATGGTTTAACGGAGGAAGCGGCGGATTTTATACCGACTGGACCCGCAAAAGCGACGGCGCCCATTTCATCAGTCAAAACGGAGACAACGAAAAGTGGGGAAAAGCCGCCGTTGCTGCCAAACGAGTTATCAATACGGAGTTATACGAACTTTATACCTCTAAAAAAAGAGCGGACACCAAAGACTTGCCCGACGCGGTAAAACAGGCATACGCCATCCGGCCTGTCGAACAGTTTAACCCCGAAGACATTGATCCCTACCGCTCTTATACCGAGGTCTTCAATGGAGATGTCGCGGTGGAAATAAATCCCGAAATCATCTATTCGTGCCGTGCAACTCAATCGGGCAAAGACAGCCCCGCGGGAATCGCCCTGCCTGCACTGATGGGAGGCATGAACGGTTTGAACCTCACGCACGATGTGGCGGAAGCGTTCTATATGGAAGACGGAACGCCGTTCGAGATGCCGGCAAACCACTGGGAAGCCATAGGAACGGATAAGCTGTTTTCGGGATATACCCTGAAGGCAAGCGTCGCCAAAATGTATGACAACCGCGAAATACGTTTTTATGCAACTATCGGGTTTAACCACTGTCTGTGGCCCGGAAGCTCATACACGGGAAGCACCGCTTCGCTGAAAAATGTCGAAGTTCAATATTATTCCAACGGAAATGCAGGACCGCCGGCAACATTTGCCGTGGACTACAACCATGCGGGCTATACCTGCAAAAAGTACGTTCATCCCGACGATAATCTGGCGAGCGGCGGCGGAATACGTCCCAAGGCTTTCCCGATATTCCGTTATGCGGAAATTCTCCTGAACTATGCAGAGGCGCTGAACGAACTGGAGGGAACTTACAGCGAAGGCAATATGATGGTAACAGGAAGAGAGGAAAATGAAATTCTGAACGCTTTCAATCAAATCCGTTATCGTGCAGGATTACCGGGATTGACCTCCCTGCCGTCGCGCGAAGATATGCGCGACCTGATTAAACGGGAACGGCGCATTGAATTTGTCTGCGAAGGACTTAGATACCACGACGTCCGCCGCTGGGGCGACGCGCAGCAGGCTTACAGCAAACCTGTACTGGGAATGAATATCAAAGCTAGCTCAAGCCAGCGCGAGGCTTTCCATTCGATAACAACGCTGAACGACGACAAGGCGCGCAGGTATTTCGAGTACAAGAATTATTTCTGGCCCATACCTAAAACGGCGTTGAATAAAAATAATAAATTAGTGCAAAATCCGGGATGGTAGTTGAGAACTAATAGTTAACAGTTAAGAATAAATTAATTGATAGAGATTATGAATAAGATTAAAAATTATATTGCAGTTTTACTGCTGACGATGCAGGTTTTTTCCGCCTGCGAACTTGTAGATCCCCTGGCTTCCGAGCAATATCAGAAGGATATTTACATTATTGGGGCGAACGAGCAGGTATCGTCTTTTGAGTTGCCTTATGGCAACGAACAGGGGGCTTTCGTTTCTGTTTCGGCAAGCGGAACACAAAAAGTCGATCAGGATGTAGAGGTAACTCTCCGTCAGGACAATGATGTTATCGACTGGTATAACGGCAAATATATGCTTGACGCAACGGTGAAGTACCGGCAGTTGGATCCTGCTCTGGTTAATATTCTTTCGTGGAAAACTACGCTCCGCGCCGGAGAATTATACACTCATCTTCCTTTTACGGTGAATACTATAGGTCTGCATTGTGATTCTCTCTATGCTATCGGCATTGCTATTGACGCAGTATCCGCATACCATATAGCCGAATCGGGAACGGAACTGATATTTACCCTGAAACTCGTAAACGATTATTCGGGAAATTATCAGATGGACGCCTCGAAAGTCTCGCTCAGGGAAGAAATACTCGAAGACGGCAGTTCGCAATGGGTAGAACAGGGACTGGCTCTTCCGGTCAGCATCCAGCGAACTTTAACTGCGACGTCTCACAATACTGTGCGTTTTTTCCATGAGAAACAGAAAGAAACACTGGCAGAATACAGTAACTCATGGGATCCGGGTAAGGATTATTTCGATGCAATTGAAAACTATTGTATCCAGTTTGTTAAAGCCGAAGGCAACAAATTTACCGTAGAATCCTGGGGTAATATGCAGATCATAGATGGCGAAGCGGAATATAACGCCCCGAACTTCACTTTCCGGTACGACTACATGGAGGGTTCAACCCGCTACCGGATGAGCGGCACATTCAGGGGAAGCGCCTTTTGAGGATGGATATCTTTAAATAGACTGTTTTTTTATGTGTGCTGCTTTTTGCGGGATTCCCCAAAAAAGCAGCCGCAAAAGACAGCGGAAATTAAAGTAAACAATAAATAACAGTATAATGAACAAAGTATTTTTAATCGCCGCCGCCATGACAGTATGCATTGCGGCACAGGCGCAAAACAAATTAGTGATCAATGCCGACGGAGGCGAAACGACCATCAGCCGGCATATCTACGGGCATTTCTCCGAACATCTGGGCCACTGCATTTACGGCGGCTACTGAGTGGGCGAAGATTCGCCGATACCCAACACGCGCGGCATCCGCAACGAGGGGGTGAGGGATAAAAAAACTAAAGCGTCGCTACATTATATATATGTAGCGGCGCTTTTCGTTGGTGTGCCGTGTATGAACGAACAACATCAGGCATATCCGGTTGGACGAATTTCTCAAAACACCTCACATCCCCTCAACCCCTGTCGGCTACGCTCGTTACATTTTCCTGCCGCTTCCGCAAATAGCGGAAACCACCTACGCCCCATTTAGTGGCATAGCTGTCAGGCTAAGCTATACATTCCCGCGCTGCGCTACGCTTTTTTTCGTCTTTCCGCGAGTTCCAAACGTCGAATGTATGTATATTTGCCGGCGATATCTGAAAATAAATGATATGAAGACACATGCAGTTTTGTTTTACTTTCTTTTCCCAGCCCTTTTAGCGTCATGTATAGAGCATCCTGTCGAATACAAAATAGTTGCGACAATATCAAAGGTCTATAAAACTAATATTTTGGGAATAGCAGGACAAGCGTCGGAAGAGCCGTATGTCGAAATAATTTACAGCGTTGCAAATGGAACAGACAAAAACGTTACAAAACATATCATGGTTGCGCCACCCTATATTTTTGAAAACGAAAATGTCAACATAGTATGTGATTCGGCTGTTGATATGCAAGATGATCGCATCTTAACTCATTATCTAATTTTGAAGCATGACTACGAAGAGGGCGGCGCTGAATATTTTCGGATAATCAATCATTCCACAGATAAACCGATTGAGTTTTTTATTGCCGGTTGTCAAGACATTAAGACAATACCGGGAACTGTGGATGAAGTCGAAATTCTTCCAAGCATTTATTATCGAAAGGCCCCTGTTTATTATTTGTTATTCCCTGACAAAAAATATCGAAGAAATCTAAAGAATGGTGCTGACATATTTTATTTTGAGGCAAATAGATGTGGTGATATTGAATTGACTTCCGCATGGTCTGTTGATGAAGTCATGGAACTTTACAGGGCAGAGTACCGTTTATCTACTGATACCATTTTGCATGTAGATTTATGGGGAGGGCTTAATAGCGGAAGAATGGCAAAACCTGCCGAACATTCTAAACCCCGTTTAGAAAATCGAACTTTTTATGGTGTTATTCCACCAAAGAGTCAATTTAAAGGCGATGAAAAATTTTGGTTGTTGGCAACGCCGTGGATTTTTCAGGATGAGTATATTGTGAGAGAAAGATTCTAAGTAAATAAGTTCGCACGCCCGTGGGCCGGGGGGCGTCTATCGAAAGCTACGTCGGCGCCGTCAATATCCCGCCGGAACATTCTACCTGCCTGCTCACGAAAGGCTGTTAATAGTCCGAGGTTCGAGCGGATGGAGTAGGAAAGTGTAAAAAAAGCGGGCAACAGTTTGCTGTTTATAGGACATTGGCTATATTTGCCGGCGAAATAACAGCAAAAAACGATGAAGACAACTAAAATATATGCATATTGGTGGCGATTCCTGCTTGCTCCGTAAAGTCGCAAGGAACGCAGACCTGTGCATGAATTGGATTATTCTAACATTATGAGGGGCCTGTCGCACTTGCGGCAGGTCTCTTTTTGCTTTAAGAAACTAACAAATATGAAAACGTATCAAGTAAATGAAAATGGCTATTATGGCGAGTTCGGCGGGGCTTATATCCCCGAAAT
>JAISSD010000089.1 GCA_031273295.1 Prevotella sp. | reverse complement strand
TTTACCGATTATTTTCTCAAAGTATCCCCTGTAAATTAAAGAACCGCCGTGTACCGAACGGTATGCACGGTGGTGTGGGAGGTCGAAACGGGAAATAATCCCGTTTCTCCTACCCGATTCAGGATTTATAATCCGAATTTTAATCTTTATCCGAAAAGTTGCCTGAAAGCTTCCTCTACTTTCCTCACCTGAATAATTTCGATATTTACTTTCGATGTAAATCCTTTCAGATTATTCTGCGGCACAAGTATTTTTGAAAAACCGAGCTTTTCGGCTTCCAATATGCGCTGTTCGATGCGGTTAACAGGGCGTATTTCACCCGACAGTCCGACTTCTCCGGCCATACAGACATGTTTCTCGACGGAAATATCGAGACTTGACGACAATACAGCGCTGATAACGGACAGATCCATACCCGGGTCGTTTACCTTCAACCCCCCGGCAATATTGAGGAAAACGTCTTTCTGTATCAGTTTGAAGCCCGCACGCTTTTCCAATACAGCCAGAAGCATGTTCATCCGGCGCAGGTCAAACCCTGTGGACGAGCGTTGCGGTGTGCCGTAAGCGGCTGTACTTACCAATGCCTGCGTCTCTATAAGGAACGGGCGTATGCCTTCGATGGCCGCGGAAATAGACGCCCCGCTAAGCCCTTCGTGATTCTGCGTCAGCAACAGTTCGGAAGGATTGCTTACTTCCCGCAATCCGTTTTGCCGCATCTCGTAAATACCCAGTTCGGCTGTACTGCCAAAGCGGTTTTTTATGCTGCGCAGTATGCGGTACATATAGTGCTGGTCGCCTTCGAACTGAAGCACGGTATCGACGATATGCTCCAATACCTTTGGCCCGGCTATGCTGCCTTCTTTGTTGATATGTCCTATCAGCACAACAGGGGTGTTGGTTTCTTTTGCAAACTTAAGTATCGCCGCCGAGCATTCACGCACCTGCGATATACTGCCCGGAGAAGATTCCGCCACATCGGTAAAAATGGTCTGAATGGAATCGATAATAACTAATTCGGGATTCAGGTTCCGGATATGTACAAATATCTGCTCCAGATTCGTTTCACATACTATAAAGCAATTCCGGCTATCGGAATCGATACGGTCGGCGCGAAGTTTCAGCTGGCGCGCACTCTCCTCCCCGGAAATATACAATGTCTTTATTTCGTTCAGGCCCAATACAGTCTGCAATATCAATGTCGATTTACCGATACCGGGTTCCCCTCCAATCAGCACCAAAGAGCCCGCGACAAGCCCGCCGCCAAGCACACGATTGAGTTCCCCGTCGCGCAGGTCGATGCGCGGTTCTTCGCTTGTCTGCACGTCTTCCAGCGGCAAAGGTTTTGCTTTATCCGTATCAAATACATGCAGCCCGCTCTTTGCCGATGGTTTATCTTTATTTATTATTTCCTCCACATAGGTGTTCCATTCACCGCAAACAGGACATTTGCCGAGCCATTTGGACGAATCGTTACCGCAATTGCTGCAAACGTATACCGATTTTGTTTTTACCATGTTATTTTCTCCGCTTCCTTTGCCCCGTTCTTTGTTATGGTTTGTATAATATATGCATCTCTTGGCAAAGCGCCGACGTCTATCGAGTGTTCTTTTACATCAAGATCTTTTTTATCATAGACCGTATCTCCGTTGAGATTGACAATCCGGATCCGCTCAATGGAATCATCTTCCCTGTAAAGGCTTACTTTAAGCATCTTTGACGCATCCGTAGAATATTCCACTATGCCGTGTACGGAAACGCTTATTTCGGCCGTCTTGTTTTTTTTATCTTTAACGGTAATTACCGCTGTACCAAAGTTGAGCGCTTTAACAGTAATTTTTTTCTCGCTGATATCCGCCGTGGCAATATTCTTGTCGGACGAAGTCACTGTATAATTTCCGTTACCGTCAAGAATGGCAATTTCCGAAGAAGCATTCCGCAAAAGGGATAAAACATTATTATCCAGCACGATGTTTTTCTCGACATTGTCATTATTGTTTAATCCGGCCAGCTTTGCCGCTCCGGTATTCGCCGGGTCCAGGTATCTGCTCATGTGTTTGTCCGCGTCAGGATATTGGTTCCAGTGATACCACAGTTTACCATAAACATCCGCTACGCCGGGATCCGAACAGCTGTTATCTCCACCTGTCAACGTGCCTGTAACAAGCCCGGCCTGATTAAAAATAGGGCTTCCCGACGAGCCGCCTTGCGTAGCTCCTTTCGAATAATTGACAATCCAATGCGTTCCGAAAGGAGAATCATCGTCCCATCTGCCGGAAACAGGCGGTTTGTCATAAAACGTTATCTTTTTTACATCTCCCATCGGATGATGGATTATTGCGCCGCCGGCGCTCGGTTTATCCTCCCTGTCCCAACCATTAAAATACACGTCCCAATCATCAGGTATACTCCCCGTGAGCTTTAGCAATGCGCCGTCGCTACCGTCTTTTATCGGATTAAGCACCAGAACTTCCGAACCTTCATGATATTTATATTTTGGAGCTTTGTCTCCTGTCTTTATTTCACATGCAGGAAATTCATATTCGAATATAAAACCCGTATTATTCTGGATCTGTTCTACCGTCATATTTTCAAAACAATGTTCGGCTGTCAGCAGATATGGCGTTTTGTCATTTCTGGTATTATTAACAAGCGTACCCGAACATAGCCATGTTTTCCCGTCGCTTTTCAACATCCTTAATAAAACCACGCCTCTTTTTTGGTCTTGCCACGGATCGCCTTCGGGACAACCGGTATTGATCATACATGAAGCAGACGTTCTGAAATCGGTATGCTCGCCGTTTCCGTTCGTATATTTATAACCTACATCCGAAAAGAGCATACGGGGTATTGCAGCTATTTTACCCGGAGCTACATATTCCAGCACCACGTTATCGCCTTTTAGATTTTCTATGGAATACGCCCCTCCATTGGGATTATCACTATGGCTATATACTACGGCGTCAGTCGTATTTTCTTTATTGTAAACATACAACAGCGAACCCTCGGGCAAATAGAAATCGGAGAAACGGATAAAGAAACCTTTTGCCTGAGGCACATCCATATTCAGTTTCCATATTTTACTTTTATCCGACAACCCCGACCAGGAACCAACAGTATCCATACTGATACCGAGCGTATATATTTTTGCTTCCAGCAAAGCAGTTCCGCGTTTGCCGTATTGTATGTCGGCCACTGTATATTTTGTTTGCTTAAGATCGACAATCAATGAAACCCGGGATTTATCCTCGTTCAGAGTGTATTGCTTGTCCTGAGCAACGGCAGATACGACTGACGTAAACAACATTGCGCCTGCCAAAAATTTCTTCAACAGATCAGATCTCATAATTTCTCCATTAGTTGCTGAACATATTTATTAACATCGTCACGGCTTATAAGTTCTTCCGTTTCGAATATTATCCGGGCCTTTAAATAACAGGGGTTTCTTTTTTCAAGATTTTTAACAACAAAGTCGTAAAGTTCTTCTTTATTTTTATCCTTTATAAGGGGGCGTTTGTCTTTGCATGTATTTAATCTCGAAGCAAGAGCTTCGGGCGTGGCTTTGAGATAGATGGTTGTACCTGCCCGGTTCATATAATCAATATTGTCGAAGAAGCAGGGTGTACCGCCACCTGTGGAAATAACCACATTTTCGAATTCACCGACTTCTTTCAGCAGGCGGCTTTCCATACTGCGGAATTCACTTTCACCAACATCCTCAAACAACCGGGTCACGGATCTTTGATAACGCGCCTGGATAAAAAGATCCAAATCAATGAAATCAAGGTTCAAACTTTTTGCCAATGCCCGTCCTACCGTGGTTTTGCCCACACCCATGTATCCTATCAGGAATATTCTCTTCATTTAATTATTCGATATATACCTGAAAACTGTTTAATTTTTAGTCAATGAAGCGCTTTGGCTCTAAAAATCATATTCTTGAAAAATCAAAACAGATTCCAGTTATACAAAAATAGAAATAAAAATGGAGAATAAAGAATGACGAATAGTTTTTGACAGATAATTAATGTCTAAAAAAATAGTCGAAAAATTTTGCAGTCTAAGCTTTTAGACATAGCTTTGCCGTATAATCAAATTAAAACAATATAATATGCAACTCACCAAGGCAGAAGAACAGATCATGCGGATACTGTGGACGATGAAAGAAGGCACAGTGCAGGACATACTGAAAGGATTTACCGGAAACAAGCCCGCCAGAACCACAATAGCCACGATATTAACCATCCTGGAAGGTAAAAATTTTGTATCGCACCGCACCGAAAGCCGCGTGAATATATACAGCGCGTCGGTATCGAAAGAGAATTACTCCAGGAAACAGTTATCCGGATTTGTGAAGGACTATTTTAACGGGTCTTTTTCCTCGATGATCTCGTTTTTTGCCAAAGAAACGAATCTCTCCATAGAACAAATGGACGAAATACTGGAAGAAACACGCAAAGCGCTCAAAAATAAAAACCAATAAAACCAAATAATCATGGAAACATTCATCATCCACATCGCCAAAACCGGCGTCAGCCTGGGTATATTCCTTGTCATCTATCTTCTGTTTCTGCGCCCCGCTACTTTTTTCCGTTTCAACAGGCTGTTTCTGCTGTTCGGATTTGTGGCGTCGCTGATCATTCCGGCCATAAAATATACTTACGAAGTGATTATCCCCGTTTCTTTAGTTCAAAATGTGGAAACAACCTCCGAGGCAATCACTGCGGCAGCCTCTGCTTCGCCCGTCAATGTATGGATTGTGTTGTCGACATTATATCTGGTTGGCGTACTGGCATTAACAGCCCGAAACCTGTATGTCTGCACCAAACTCGGGCGACTGCTAAAGAGCGGGGTAAAATACAATCACAACGGTTATAAAATCATAGACAGCGCGGATGTAAAGTCTCCGTTCACGGTATTGAACTATATCCTGGTCAATACAAGCAAACTAAGCCGGATAGAAAAAGATCTGATACTGAAACATGAAACAAGCCATATAAGCCAGAAACACTGGATAGACCTCCTGTGTTGCGAATGTATACTTTTGTTGCAATGGTTTAACCCGCTGGCCTGGATTTATGTGAAACTGCTGAAAGAAAACCACGAGTTTCTGGCAGACAAGACAGTAATAGATTCCGGCGTCGCCCCCGCATTATACAAGGCGACGCTGATCAACCAGAAATTTCAGGGGTCTGTGTTTTCTTTTTCCAATTCGTTTAATCATTCCAAACCGCTTAACCGTTTATCCATGATAAAAAAAGCAAAAAGCTCTCCATGGAAAAGAGCCGCCGCCCTGGCTATTGTCCCCGTATTCGGATTGCTTTTGTGGGCGTCGTCGGAACCCCGTTATGTGTTCGAACCATTTGTAATATCCGACAATGGCGGCGATCTTGTTCATGTTACCGGACATGGTATGATGATGGATATAGATAACGCCGATTCATTAATTACCAATAAAAACAAGGCGGTAAAAGTAAAAGACGACAGTATCTCCGCGAAAATAAAAACTGACGGAAAGACCGGTTTTCACAATCAAGACGGGAAAAGAAATGTTTTCCGGTTTGTAAATGATACGGCCAAAACCATCGGCAAGATTGATAAAATTTACAAGAAAGGCGAAAATATATGGCTAAGAAGCCAAAATGCAGATAACAAAAAACCGATGGTTATCATTGACGGGGAAAAAGACGCTACGGATAAACTAAAAAACATGGACCCGTCAGTGATTAAATCAATCAATGTGTTGAAAGACAGCTCTGCTACAGCAGTTTACGGGGATGACGCCAAAAACGGAGCCATCATTGTCAAGACTCTTGGATATGCGAAAAACCATCCGGAAGAAGACCTGAAAAAACAGCAAAGCAAATTAACAACGGTAAAAGACAGTGTGACAAACAAGACTGTTGACACAAAAAGTTTACCGGTCTCCAAGATTATTAGCACAAAAGGTTCACCGGATAAAGCCCCCCTGTTCTTTGTCGACGGAAAGAAAGTCGATGACATAAATAGCCTGGATCCTAACGAGATAGAAAATTTCACTGTGCTTAAAGATAAAACAGCCATAGCGGAATATGGCGACGAAGGTAAAAACGGCGTGATACTGATAGTAACGAAAAAAAAACGTAGCTATCCAGCCAAAATCGAATATGATCATTAATATTCAATAGAGTGCGAGTGGCTTTAAGCAATATCCGCGTAATTCCGTTTGATCCAAGCGCTGTTTTTGCACGCAGATGACGCGGATTGAACGGATGAACGCAGATTTCCCGTAACCGCAAAGGGCGCAAAGTTTAAATTTTCACAGTCTGTTCCCTGTCTGTTTCTTTTTCCGCCTGTTGTTTAATGTGCGTATATGCTGTTCTTTGCGGTTTGTGTTCCCCCGATGATAAATACGCCTAATCCGGTTCGGGCGCACACACAGGCGCCCCCTACCCTGACGGCTGGGGTGCATAAATCGGCATAAGTCAAAAAAAATTAACTGGCGCTTTTAGTATTTTAATGGACAACAACGTGCTTGCAAGCTCACACGGTTTACAGCAACTTGAAAAAATCGCAGACCTGAAATGCAAGGTCGATTTTAATCAGGGTTTGGACAGCCGTTTGGTAACGGATGAAATTGCAAAACTCCTTTCTAAAATCAAGTGGATTAGATTTATCCGCTTCGCATGTAATACAACTCAGGCAGTAGAGCTATTGCTGAAAGCCATTGAAAACCTGAATAAATACGGCATAAAAAATTACCGGATTTTCGTTTATCTGTTGGTAAAGGACGTTGAAAACGCAAACGAGCGGTGCAGGATACTGAAACGATTGGGTGTTAATCCCTTCGCGCAAACGTATCGGGATTATGACAGGAACATCTTGCCAACCGCCGAACAAAAGCATTTCGCGTGGTACCTCAATCAAAAGGCAGTCTTCAAAGCAACGGAATGGGAAGATTACAAGGAATAAATTGAAATCTATTTCACATGGTTAGCGTCTGGCTAAGCGTCCAAAATTTACCATATATTTCGGACAAAAATAAAAATTTTAGTCGTTATACTTGTCATGTCCGAAATTTACCGTATATTTCGGACAATTTAATGTGTCAAAATGGGTAAAAGTATTGCATCTATCATAAAGGAACGAGCATCGCAAATAGAAGAAGGAGAGCTTTTTACTGTCAGCGATTTCACCGACTTGAACAATGACGAGGTTGTAACAAGAACCCTTTCCCGTTTACAAAAGGATGGGAAAATAGTCAGGGTTGCCACTGGTATTTATACCAATCCGAAAATGACCCGGTTTGGCTTGCTGCTTCCTACCATAGATAAAATTGCCCATAAAATTGCCGAGCGGGATAAAGCTCAAATAATGCCAACCGGCAGTACTGCCCTGAATCTGTTGGGGCTTTCTACTCAAGTTCCCATGAATGCCGTTTATATTACCAATGGCGCAAAACGCAAGGTAAAAGTGGGTAAACGGAATATTGTTTTCAAAAATGTTGTCCAAAGGAATTTTCAATTTCAGGGGAAATTACTGCCATTGGTCATTATTGCGCTGAAAGAACTGGGAGAAAAAAATATCACTGACGACACGATGAATAAAATTACAACTTTAATTTTCGCAAGCGATTCGCAAGAGCAAAAGACAATGATGTACGATTTGTATTTGTCGCCCGTTTGGATAAAAGAATTGTTGTATCCTGTAATAAAACAAGTTGCGGAATGAATATCTGGCAAAATTATACGGAGGGAGAAAAAACCGTCATGCTACAACAGGTGGCAGAAAAGGAAGGGATAAACGAACAGGCTGTTGAAAAAGACTGGTGGGTGAGCGCTATTATGACAGCCTTGTCAAAAACGGAATGGGGCGAATTTTTGCAATTTAAGGGAGGGACATCGCTCAGTAAAGGCTGGGGGATTACCCGGCGATTTTCCGAAGATGTTGACTTGGCTGTAAACCGTTCTGCTTTCGGATTAGAGGGAAACACAACATCCCAAAGAAAAAATATCCGAAAGAAAACGTATCATTACATACAGGAAACTTTACTCGAAGAATTGAATAAACAGCTAACTGAAATGGGAATAACCGGCTATAATATAGAATTTGTGTCCGGTGAAAACAGCTGCAACCCCATTACAGTAATCCATATTGATTACAATAGCGTATTAAAAAGTGTTCACGACTACATCCTTCCAAGGGTTAAGATTGAATTTAACAGTATGTCATTAGTAGAACCTTATGAGGACAAAACTATTGCTACGCTTATCCATAAATTCTACCCGGATGTTGATGCTGAAATTCGGTGCAATTTTCAAACAGTTGTTCCAAACCGGACATTTTTGGAAAAGATATTTCTCCTAAACGAAGAGTTTCAAAAAGACAAGCCGCGTTGCACAAGAATGTCAAGACATTTGTACGATTTGGAAAAGTTAATGGATACAGAGTATGGGATAAATGCTCTGAAAGATTATGGATTGTATCGAACAATTATTAATCATCGTGCAACATTTAGTAATCTTCCTTATGTTGATTATATACTGAACTCGGTTGATGTATGAGAAATATTTTGTACCTTTGCCTCAAAAAGAAGACATGATACATTTGAATATCAGGGAGGAAGACCGGGATGCCATTGCGAAAGGCAGATATAC
>JAISSD010000053.1 GCA_031273295.1 Prevotella sp. | reverse complement strand
CAGCGGGTGTACCCGGATTACCGGCGGCGGCTCTGCGAACGCCCCAATCACTGTCCTTCGCCAACTCCGTCAGCACGTCAGCGGGTGTACCCGGATTACCGGCGGCGGCTCTGCGAACGTCACAATCACTGTTCAATAACTTTTTTAATTCTTCTTTTTTTTCCATCATTATTTATTTAAAAAGGTGTTTTGTTAAAATTCAATTTCATTCCCCTATCGGCAACAAAAACGGTTTTGCCTGTTGCCTCACGGATTCCCTGTTGAAACTCCAAGGCGTTTGAATTGCTATCCGAAAGGTGTATCAATACAATGTTGTTCACAGCCGATAAATCATTTGCAAGCAAAGCCTCTTTGCATGTATCAAAACTCATGTGGCTTTGTATTGTCCGGTCGCGGGTGATAGCGTGGACACGCCCCGCCTCAATATTCGCTTCCAACAAATCCAAGCGATAGTTACATTCGATTAGAATGTTATTCAACCCGTTGAACCTGTATGGTAAATAGTAAGTGTCCGTGGCAAACAAGACCGTACCCATTTCATAGTGTTGAATTAAAAACCCGAAAGGTTCGGCGGCATCATGTTGAACATCAAATGGAAGTATTGTAAAGTTACCGACAACTTGTTTCTCGCGTGCTTTTAACGCAATAGGATAAAAAGCTGCCGTGATGATTTTTTCTATAATCCCCATTTTTTGTATAGTACCGATGGATGCAAACAATCTAATTCTTGCATCAAGGAACTTTTGAACGTTTTTTGCATGGTCGCCATGTTCGTGTGATACAAGACATCCAACAATCCGTGAAATGTCGAAATCAACCGCCTTTTTCACTTCTTGAAAGGGAATACCACATTCTACAACCAAGGCTTCTTTACCGTTATCAAACACGTAGCAATTGCCCGCCGAACTACTTCCTAAGATTTTTAGTTCCATAATCAAAAGCCCGGATTTGGTTCGTGAGTAGGGGTGTTGTTTTCCTCAAAACCAATTGTTTCCTTGTTGGCATTTTCCGTTTTTTCGCGTTCATCCTTTTGGGTTGCATCTTCGTACTTTACGCCATCAATATAAAGGGGTTTTATACTCCAATTATCGGACAAGAAAGAATTTGTTTTGTTTTTCTTTTTTCCCAAATAGGTGATTTCAAGTGGCATTCCGGTTGCTATTCTTAGTGTTTCCAAGGCGCCGGTTAGGCGTTTGCTTGCTTGTCGGATAACCTTTTTATTGCCATCTTGAACTTCCACAAAGTAGGCTACCGATAGATCAATATCCGAGCCACTTGCCAAATCAACCGTTAATTCTTGACGTATTTCTTTAAAAAACATACGTCTTACTTCGCCCTCTTTTTCAGGCGTCCAATATTCACCTGTCAATTCCAATGGCGCTGCTGTTGCTTTCGACAAATCAGGCAGTTCTGCCATGAAAAAGTCTTTTTTTGTAATTTGATTTTCTTGTATTTCCATTGTTGAAATTATTTAATTATTAATTTATATTTCCATACGTATCCGTATGCTGTTTTATATTTCTTTCTGCCTTTTGCTACTCCTATGATAGATGATGAATTAAATCCTAATTCACGCCCAATACTTCTAATACGCCCAAATGAAGAGACCTCGTATAGATCAACATAGCCATCTATTTTTGCCCAAATTTCTTTCATCTCACTACAAGTTCTTTATCCTTTGTCACTACTAAATGAATTACTTGACTTTCAACCGGAATAGTTTTATTAATACTCTCGGAATTGTCGACAAATATCGGTGCGCTTACACCGTGGAATCGAACCAAAGTGTTGATAATATCCAACCCGGCATTCACTTGTCCGGCGGTATTGGCTACATCGAAAGGAACGCCATCGACCAAAGGAATACATGTTTCATATTCGTTGCCTTCGATAGTATAATCAAAGAGTTTGAACGTAACATATTTGAACAAACCGTTGATTCGGCGTTCACATTCATCAATCCTTGCTTTGGTGAACTGCTGAATGGTGTATTCTTCCCGTTCCACATCGGCAATTTGTTGGGCAATGGCTTTGCCTTGTGCTTCCAAATCCTTTATTTCCTTACCGTATTTGGCAATCAAATCACGGTTTGCCAACTTTGCTTTGATTTCATCACGCATTTGCTGAAATCCCTTTTTGCGGTTTTGCAAATCAGTGGTATCAATGGGCTGTGTACCGGCGTCAAGTGTGGATTCAAGCCCTTTGATTACATCGCCTAATGTCTTGTATTCGGGTAATTCTTCAGGACTGATTTCTTTTTCTGACTGTGCAGACGTTTGTGCCAATGTTTCTTTGAGTGTTGCAAGCGTTTCTTCTTGTTCTTTCATTTTGTCTTGCAATTCATTATTCCTTTCAACCAATTTGTCAACTTCTTTATTCAACAGCCCTGCATCTTCTTTCATGCGCTTTCCATTTTCCGTAATTGCGGCAAGATTACAGGCCTTCGTGTTAGCGAAAAATTGAAGTGCTTTTACTCTCTTTTCTTCCGGCAAAGGTTGCCCGCAAGTTGAACAAATATCATCGCCCCGGTATTCTCTTGCATTCTCATCATGCCATTGTTCGCGCAATTTTTCAATACTTTCTAACCTTGTATTGATACGTGCTTCCAAATCTTTTTTATCGCGTTGGTTATTGGAGATAGCTCGTTTTAATGTGGCTATTTCGGTTTCTGCAACCTTGATATTGTTTTCAACCTCGCGCCTGTTTGCATTTGCTTTAAAGGCATCTTCACGCGCTTTGTTTTGTGCATCAAACAATATCTTTTGTTGCTTTTGCTTCAAGTCGTTGATTTCGCTTTGCTTCTTTTGTGTGGCTTCATATTGTTGCCGTATGGCTTCCGATTTGTCGCTAATGGCTTTGTCAATGTTGGCAATCTCCTTTTCAACCCCGGCGGCTTGCTTTTCCAAATCCACAAAATCCGCAGCTTCCGGCATCAATTTTTGTGTTTGGTCGATGCGTGGCTGGATTTGTGCCAAATCATCTTTCAGGCGTTTTTTACGTGCCGATATTTCACGTTTGAAGTCGGCAAAGCCCTTACCTGAAATCTTATCTAACAAAGCGGAAAATTCGGGATTTTGTGCTGCAATTTCATTGTCGGTGATTGTTCCGGCAAGCTGAAACAGTTGTTCCCGCTGGTCTTGCCATTTGAGTTGTGGAAAATAGTACGGATTCGTTACCATCTTGAACACCGAATCATTGATAATTTCATTGATTCGTCTTTGATATTCGGTCGTACTTACCGGCACATCATTCCAAAATGTTTCCGTTTCGTTCCCTTTGAAAACTTCATCCACTTGTCCGCGCGGTTTCACCCACTTTTCCGTAAACGCCCGTTTTACAGTGAGCAATTGCCCGTCAATGTCAAGCGTTGCCGACACGCTACATTCGACGCGGTGAATGGGTTCTTTATCCACAATGGTTCTTACATTATAATCCTTTCGGTCAAACTTATCTTTACCGAAAAGTAACCACATAAAGGCGTCGAAATGCCTTGACTTGCCCAAGCCGTTTTCACCCATAATGGTTGTTTCACCATTTTGGTTGAAATTGGTCGTTCTTTCTTTTTCACCCCGGAAGTTCCGCAGGGTGATGCTTTTTAATGTTACCTTTTTCATCATTGCTTCTAATTTTAATTACTATCTAATAAATTCATTTTTTTCTCATTAACTCCAGAGCTAAGTCAGCATCAACGGTAATCATTCGCCCGTATTGCGATATTGCCCCGTCTATTTTACCGCTTGCCTTGATTCGATTGGCAGTTGTCATGCTGCAATTGAACAATCGGGCAATTCCGGCAATTCCGTAAACAATCCGTTTTTCAGGAGTTGTCATGTTGTCGTCTGTTCGAACCGTCAGAGTTTGCCCCAACAGCTCCATCAATTCACCCTTTGTCATTTGCCAAACAGGCTTGTTAAAGTCTGTAATTGCTTCCATCCATTCTAATTTTCAATCTTGTCACTATCCGGTAATGGCACTTTTTTCACAAGCCTTGCGGCATTGGCAAAGTTCAATACAACAAGGATAATCGCCCAAAGCGGCGAATCATCTGTAATACATAGCATGCAAAGGGATAGCAGGAAGTAACACGCGATTGCCTTTTGTTTCCATGTAAGCCCCGGCAACTTAAATTCTTTTATTAACTCTTTCATTTTTAGTGTATTTAGTGATTATACCGTTTCAAACGCCGCAGTGTCTGATTCTGATTTTCGCCGTGAAACGCGGCATATTCCTGTTGTCGCTGGACGCAGTCGGAATACTCTGACAACATCTTCATTGTTGATGAACAGTTGGGGTAAAATCAACAAAAGCATTGCAATTACCATCGCTTTACGCTTCAACGGAGACAACTCGAACGAAATGTTGAAATGAGTGCAAAACCACCATGCAGACAATTCATTTACTTTGTTGCAACCCACCTTTTCATAAATGGTGCGGGCGTGATTTTCAACGGTACGTTCTGAAATAAACAGAATATTGGCAACGTCTTTTTTAGCCGCGCCCCATGCAAACAATTCCGCAATTTCATTTTCACGCTTTGTCAGATTCGCCATTGTCATAACCGTATAATCTTCCATTATTCAGCCCCCCATACTTCTTTGATACCATATTCGGCAAAGATTGCTTCAATGGCCTTCGCTTCTGATACTTTGGGTTCGACAATTCCTTTCAGACGTTGCCCCCAACTTGCCCGGTTTGTTAGCTCAAGCCCAAGGGCGTTCATTAGCTTTTCACGTACTTCTTGCGTGTCTCTTTGTCGCACTTGCGACCATCCTAATTGAAATGAAAATTCATTCATGATTGTATATATTGTGGGCGGTTGCCCGCCCGATTATTATTTTCCAACTTCCAATGTATCCCAATAGTCCCGCACATCGGCGAATATTTCGGTTATATCTTCCATTGTAGCATGTTTGATTTCTTCTTTCAATTCTATTGCAGAAAGTTTCACGAAGGTTTTTGCATTTTCGGAATCTCCTTTTTCTGCCCTTTTAACGTCTGCAATGTAATTTTCAATTGCTTCTAATAATTCTCTATTTCTCATTGTCGTATTGTATTACAGTGATACATTATTTAAGTAAAAAATCAATTTCCGCATTGGTAATAGTAAGCCCAAAGATTCGTTTGCGGGCGATTACGTTTTTCATACCTAACTTTTCAACGGCTCGTTCATACAACCGTTCGTCACCCGTTTCTTCATGTACGCAAAGGAGAGTATCAACCAAGTCGATAATTTCGTTTGCGTGTTTTACGGCCAAATCATCACCGCGCTTTTGGAAATATTCAATGGTGTTGGTACATTTAATCCCCATTTCAATGGGAAAGTCGTTGTTGATGTTGTTAATCATCGTTTCAAGGTCGCCCTTGAAGTATTCGGCAAAGTAACCATCCATCTTAACTAATGCTTTCAAAGCATTGATTTCCTTTTCTTTCGTTGCCATAATTGTAACTTTTTTAATTATTTACTTTCGTTGTTTGTAAAAATGACGTACATTTGCTATTTATTTGCCGTCTGTTTTGCGCTACCTTTGTAGCCGTAAATCAAACACGATGCAAAGATACAAATTAATATTTGTATTACGCAAATAAAATACAAATTATTTTTTGTATTTATTGAAAATGATTTATAAGTAATTGATTATTAATGAAATAAAATTTATGAATATATCTATTTTTATTGCATTGGGAAGTTTAATTGTTGCGAGTATTGCCTTGATTCGGACATTGAAGATTGATAGAAAAATATCTATCGAACATAAAAAAGCCATTATTCGAGCAAAAGGATATAAATCGGATAGAATTTGGATAGTAAGGATTTGGAATGATGGTATCGCTATTGCAAGAAATATAAGGTTTGAATCGGATGATATTGAAAAGGATGATGGAATACAATTGCGTATTGAAAAAGGAAAAATACCTTATCCTCTATTGAATAAAGGCGATAGCTTTGAAATATATGCGGCATTATCTGATGGAAGAAATCCCGTGCCAAAAATAAAATTTGTATGGGATGACGAGTATAAAAAAGATAATAAACGGGAACAAGTGCTTGAATTTTAATTCCTATTTTTTCTCTTTATCTCAACAATAATTAAAGAAACGATAGATACCAACAATGAAATGCTGGATACTATTAAAGAAAATGTATTATCGTCCATAACACTTTGAATTAAAAATTTCGCAAAGATACAAATAAATATTCGTATATATGAAAGAAAAATCCGATATATTAAATGAAGCCTATGAATATCTTCGTTCATTAGGTAAAATTCATACGAAAAAGGAGTTTGCAGAGCAAATCGAATTTGATAAAACAAATTTATCCTCTGCTTTTAGCGGTTCTGAACGCTATTTAACCGATGGACTTTTTAAAAAAATATGTGATACATATCCCGAATTGTTCAATATTGATTATTTTGTGAACGGAAAGGGTGAAATGTTGAAAAATCAATCCATTTTGAAAGAACAACAATACTTTGGTGAAAAACAACCAAGGTATAAAACCGTTCCTTTGCTTCCGATTGATGCGGTTGCCGGTTTCCCATCGGAAGATATTATGGGTATCAATTATGCAGATTGCGAGCAATACAGAGTACCGGAATTTGAAATGAGCGGTTGCGAATTTGTAATACGCGTAAGCGGTTCAAGTATGTATCCGAAATATTCCAATGGTGATTTGTTGGCTTGCAAAAAGATACCGGCAATAACATTCTTTCAGTGGGGCAAGGTCTATGTATTGGATACGGTTCAAGGCGCGTTGGTAAAACGATTATTTGAGGACAAAGAAAACTCCGATAATATAATTTGTCAATCTGACAACAAAGAAAATTATCCGGCTTTTTCGTTACCGAAAAATGAAATACGGTCGTTAAGTATTGTTTTGGGGGTTATTAGGATGGAATAAGTGATTCAAAAATAATGATATGAAAAAAGTAATTATGCTTTTCATCGCTTTTTTTTGTTGTTTTTGTTGTTTTTCACAAAGACAACTTACAGATAGTATTCATTCTGTAAGGTATAATCACAATGGATTAATTGATAAAAATAGAAGTACATACAATCATAGTACGGATAAATTAACAGATACTATTTTCAATTATAGTTACTCCATTACCGGGGGATATTATTATGCTAATGGGGCAATAATCAATTTGTATTATCCAAATGGATTATTAAAAAGAGCTACAAAATGGGCTTCTGGGGGGCATTATTTTAATTATACTGATTATTCAAAACCTAACGAGGAATATGAGTATGAATATACTGATTTTGGTGAAATATCACAACAGACATCCTTTACCTTTACAAATGGTAAAAATATTCCTTGTTCTATATCTAAGTATTATTATACAAATGATGAGTTAGATTCAATTGTTAGAAAAGATTACAACAATTATACTGATGCTTGGTCATTATACGATAAACATATATACAATTATTCCGAAAATGGATACGAAGAAATCATATCTAATTGGATTCCTGAATTGAACTCTTTTGTTGAAAGGTTTAAAACCGAATACCAAGTAGAACTTGGGAGAAAACAGAAAGAAATCTACTATATAAAAGAAGGTGAAGAATGGAAATATAGATTCCATATTGAATACGAATATAACGAGGATGAATATTCTGTAATTGACGTGGAAAAATCAGGTAACTACTCAAAATGGACATATAAATATAAAGATGATGACTTAATGGCCGAATCTCTTTACTTTTGGAATGACGGATATTGGGAGCTTAATTTCAAAAGTGAATATACCTATTTTAGAAGTTCTATGAGCGCAAATTCAATACCAAATATTAAAGATGAGTTGTTTGTATATTCGTATATGGATAAAATTTTCATCCAAAGCAAACTTGAAACCAAGATAAATATTTATTCTATTCTTGGTTGTTCATATCCTGTTCATTTACATATCGGAATGAATGAATTTGCATTACAGAAAGGGATATACATTGTAAATGGTAAAAAACTAATTGTACAATAAAAATGGAAGCAACAAAAATTAAAGTAACAGCCTATTACGGTGTCCCATCTTATTATTCGGTGATGCCGCAAGCCATATTCGATGCGTTGGAAGCCGCAAGCCTGAATGGTGAAGAATATGCTCTTGTAGATAAGGTGCAATTTGATAAAATGATTGAAGATTATCAAAACAAAATCCGACAATGAAAAAGAGCATCAACCCCCAAGCCATTGAAATCCAGAAGCGTTTTTTTGAAGCGTTGGACTTGTTGATTGACACAAAACAATGTGGTGGGCTACAAACGTTTTGCAAGGAACATGATTTGAACCGAGTGAAGTATTCCAATATACGCACCGAATTACGCAAACCAAATGAAGCAAAGGCGAACAATTATAAAGTAATAGACTTGGATGCACTTGCTTGGTTATGCAAAGACTATAACGTTTCATCCGACTGGATTTTGCTAAATAAAGGAAATATGTTCAAACGATAGCGATGTACATCAAACGAACCATAAAGTTTTTGTTACACAAGCGGAAACAAGGCGAAATAAACAATCTTGCCATCCGTATGCGCGTAACGTTATCAGGTGAACGCCCAATTGATTTTCCCATTGGACATACAATTGATCTTGCACATTGGGACATGGAAGCGGAACGGGCAATTGACGGTGCAATCAACAAAGCCAACCAAACGGCCGCCGACATAAATCGAACCATTGATGAATACAAGTCTGTAATGAATGAAGTATTTGCACGCTTTGAGTTGCTCGAAAAGCGGATACCGACATTGGGCGAAATCAAAGACTTGTTCAACGATATGGTCGGGCGGGCGCAAATAATAGAAGTGCCAAGCCCGGAAGATGATTTTTACAAGACATTTGATTTATTCGTACAAACTGTTGGCGAACAAAATCAATGGTCGGATGCAACATATACCAAGTTTGATTCAATTAAAAACCATTTTCAAAATTTTTCGCCAAAGATAACGTTTGCCAAAGTGGATGATGATTACTTGTATAGCTTTATTAAATACCTTGGATCCAAAGAATCCATGCAATTAAACTATAAAAATGCAGACAAAGGAATGCACAATACAACGATTTCAAAAAACGTTGATTTTATTAAGTGGTTTTTGCGTTGGTCAGCAAAAAAGAAATACTATAACGGTACATCTCACGAAACATTCAAACCTAAACTAAAAGGTACGGATGGTAATAGCAAAGAAGTTATTCATCTTTCTTGGGATGAACTAATTTATTTGTACGATTTTGATTTTATGAATGCCATATTCTACAAAAAAGATGATTATGGAAAGCCGATTCTTGATAAAAGTACAGGGCAACATATTAAATGGGATTTGCCAATTGGATCACGAAAAGCCATTGAACGTGTTAGGGATGTTTTTTGTTTTTGTTGTTTCACATCCTTGCGCCATTCGGATGTTTTCAAACTCAAAACATCGGACGTGAAAAAGGATATTATCAAGGTGGTAACAAGGAAAACCATTGATGGGCTTATTATAGAATTAAACAAGTATAGTAAAGCAATACTTGACAAGTACAAAAAACAAACATTTCGGAATAATAAGGTATTGCCGGTTATTTCGTTGCAAAATATGAACGACCATCTTAAAATAATGGGGCAGTTAGTTGGCTTTTTTGAGCCGATGCGCATTGTTTATTTTATCGGTAAGGATAGATATGAAGAAGTGTTGCCAAAGTGGGCTTTACTCACTACACATTGCGGACGGCGGACGTTTATTGTTAATTCACTATATCTCGGCATTCCGGCGGAAGTCGTAATGAAGTGGACAGGACATTCTGATTACCAATCAATGAAACCGTACATAAAAATCGTTGATGAATTGAAAATTAGGGAAATGAAAAAGTTTGATAATTTTGATGTACACGAAAGTGGACACGAATAATTGGTATTTTATGAAATTTTGTGATATTATCAGAAAATGCAAAATTAATACTAAAACAATAAAAATCAGCATTTTGGTATTTTGTGAAACTTGGATAAATATAAGATTCGAGAGCCTCGCTCTCCGCTGAAATCTCCTGAACAAAAGATGACAAAACAAAAAAGTCCTGCAATATCAGCAAATTGCAGGACTTTTTTTAATTCATTCCTCATTCCAAAACGAACAAAACAAGCTACGGAAAGTCCGGATTTTGGCGGTCTTTAGAGAACCCCTTTGGTGCTCGGCAGTTCGTATTTGTATATATCACGTTTGACTGCCATTTTAATTGCTTTGGCCAAAGCTTTGCAAATACCCTCCGCCTTATGATGTTCATTATCACCTTCCGCTTTAATATTCAGATTCATCCGGGCGGCATCACTTAGCGACTTGAAAAAATGCAGGAACATTTCGGCAGGCATGTCGCCAATCTTTTCGCGTTTGAACGCAACGTCGTATACCAGCCATGCGCGACCGCCAAAATCAAGCGCCACACGGCACAGGCAGTCGTCCATCGGCAGACAGAAACCGTAGCGTTCGATACCTCGTTTCCCGCCTAACGCTTTGAATAACGCATCGCCCAGTGCAATGGCCGTATCTTCGATCGTATGATGCTCATCCACCTGCAGGTCGCCTTTCGTGTGAATGGTTAAATCCATGCCCGAATGTTTGCCGATTTGTTCGAGCATGTGGTCAAAGAATCCGATGCCGGTAGATATATCGGTCTTGCCCGTGCCATCCAGATTGAGCGTGACGAAAACATCCGTTTCTTTGGTTGTGCGCCGGACGGTCGCGGTACGTTCGCCGGCAAAAATGTATTCGGCGATTTGATCCCAGTTTGCAGCCGTATATTCAGCGGTTGCAGTCGATGCAGCGCCGCTGCCCTGCGGAGCAAGGAAAATGGCTTTGCAACCGAGGTTTCGGGCTAATTCCACATCGGTCGGGCGGTCGCCGATGACGTATGAACCGGTCAGGTCATAATCGCCGTTCATGTAGCCGGCGAGCATTCCCGTGCCCGGTTTGCGGTTGAGGGAATGGTCTTCGGGAAGGGACGGGTCGATCAGTATATTGTCGAACCGGATGCCTTCGTTTGCAAAGATTTGCAACATTTTCCCCTGTACCAGATCGAAACCGGCCTGCGGATTGGCCGGTGTTCCCAGTCCGTCCTGATTGCTGACAATCACCAGCTCGAAATCCAGGTGCTGACGGATAAAGTGCAAATTGCGGATCACCCCCGGCTGAAATTCGAGTTGTTCGAGGTTATCCACCTGAAATGTGACGGGAGGTTCGACGATAAGCGTGCCGTCGCGGTCGATAAATAAGGCTCTTTTTTTCAACGGTTATTTATTTATTTATGGTTGATAACTCTTTGATCAATGTTTCATTTTCCCTTTCGGTTCCGACGGTGATCCGCAGGCAGCCTGCACACAGCGAAATCGAATGACGGTTGCGGACGATTATGCCCCGCCTGACCAGTTCCTGATATGTCGCATTGGCATCGGGCACTTTCACCAGCAGGAAATTGGCATCCGAAGGATATACTTTTTCCACCCACGGGATGGCTGCCAGTTGGCCGGCAAGTGAAATGCGCTGGGTTAGCAGCATGGCGACCCATTCATTTTTCCGGTCTTCATGGTTGAGTTGTTCGCTTACGAAATTTTGCGTCAGGAGGTTGATATTGTACGGATACTTTACCTTGTTGAAGTATCCGATGATTTCTTCGGAGGCGAACGCCATGCCGCAACGTACGGAGGCCAATCCCCATGCTTTTGAAAAGGTTTGAAGCACGATGATATTCGGGTGATCGTCCAACGCGGCAAGCCACGATGCTTCGGGCGAAAAGTCAATATAGGCTTCGTCAATCGCCACAATGCCGTCAAAACGGTTCGTGATTTTCTCCATTTCATCCCGGTTCAGCAAGTTGCCCGACGGATTGTTGGGCGAGCAAAGGAAAATGAGTTTCGTGTGTTCATCGGCGGTTGCCAGCAGACGGTCGGCGTTGAGCGTGTAATCCTCATTCAGCAGCACCTTGCGATATTCCACATGATTGATGTCGGCACAGACCTGATACATACCGTAGGTCGGGTCTATGGCCACGATATTGTCCTGTTGCGGTTCGCAAAAGATGCGAATCGCGAGGTCTATCGGTTCGTCGCTGCCTACTCCCAGCATAATCTGCGACGGACGGACGCCTTTTATCCGTGCGATTTTTGCCTTCAACGCCTTCTGCAACGGATCGGGATAGCGGTTGTATGGCGCATTCAGCGGATTTTCATTGGCATCCAGATATACGGAGGCTTCTCCCCTGAACTCGTTGCGAGCACAGGAATAGGGCTTCAGTTGACGGATGTTCTTTCGAATTAAATCTGCAATCATAATCATATTAAATTAAAATACATCTTCTTTCATTTTCTTCATTCCCTTCATTTTTCTTCATTTCTTCCCTTCGTATCGCGACTGCATTTCGATGTGCATCCAGATGCTCGCCGGCTGCCATGACTTCGATCGTCGGCCCCAGCGCCTGCAGACCGTCTGCGGTGATTTCCTGAAAGGTGATTTTGCGGATGAAACTGTCGAGATTGACTCCGCTGTACATTTTGGCAAATCCTTTGGTCGGCAGCGTGTGATTCGTGCCGGACGCGTAATCGCCTGCGCTTTCGGGCGTGTAGGGGCCGAGGAAGACGCTGCCCGCATTCAATATCCGCTCCTGCATGGCGGCTGTATCCGACAGTTGCAGGATCAGATGTTCGGGCGCGTACCGGTTGCTGAAATCCAGCATTTCATCTTCATTTTCCAGTATGATGATCCGGCTGTTTGCCAATGATTTCCCGGTCAGTTCGCGACGGGGCAGTGTGGCCAGTTGACGTTCGATTTCGTGCGTCACGGCTTCGGCCAGTCTTTCGGACGTTGTCAGCAGGATGGACTGGCTGTCTGCGCCGTGCTCGGCCTGTGAGAGGAAATCGGAGGCGATAAAGGCCGGGTTTGCCGTTTCGTCGGCCATAATGGCTACTTCGGACGGGCCGGCGGGCATGTCGATGGCGACTTCGTTGAGGCTGACCCACTGCTTGGCGGCCATGACGTATTGGTTGCCGGGGCCAAAGATTTTGTATACTTTCGGAATGCTTTCCGTGCCGTATGCCAGTGATGCAATGGCCTGGATTCCGCCGGCTTTGTAGATTTTGTCAACTCCGGCCGTTTGTGCGGCGTAGAGGATGGCCGGGTGCACGTTGCCGTTTCTGTCCGGCGGCGTGCATAGCACGATTTCCCGGCAGCCTGCGATGCGTGCCGGTACGGCCAGCATGAGCACGGTCGAAAACAGCGGCGCTGTTCCGCCGGGGATGTACAGGCCGACTTTCTCGATTGCAACGGCTTTCTGCCAGCAGGTGACGCCCGGCATGGTTTCCACTTTCTGCGCCGTAAAGCGCTGCGTTGCGTGGAATGTGCGGATGTTTGCATGGGCTGTCCGGATGGCCTGTTTCAGGCTGTCGGGCAGGTGTTTGCCGGCTTCCCGGATTTCTTCGGGTGTCACCGGGAAGCTTTCGACCGACACTTTGTCGAACTGTTCGCCGTAGCGGCGTACGGCTGCGTCGCCGCCGGTTCGCACGTCTTCCAGTATGGTTTTTACGGTGTCGAACAGCGCCGTTATGTCTGTTTCGGGGCGCTGCTGAAGGGCTGGCCATTCCGAACGGGGGGGGTGTTTTATGATCTGCATGAGGTGTTGTTTAATGAAAGAAATGAAGATAATGAAGATAATGAAGAAAATGAAAAAAATGAAGATAATGAAGGAAATGAAAAAAATAATGAAGAAAGTGAAACCGTTCTCTTCATGCTCTTTATGCTTTTAATTCTTTTCATTTTCTTCATTTCTTTCATTCTTTTCAGAGGATCATTTTCTCGATCGGGATGACCAGGATTCCTTCTGCGCCGAGGGTTTTCAGTTTGCCGATGATTTCCCAGAAGTGTTTTTCGGTGATGACGGACTGTACCGACACCCAGCCTTCGTCGGCCAGCGGGGTGATGGTGGGGCTTTTCATGCCGGGCAGGAGTTTGCTTATTTCGGGCAGCTGTTTTTTCGGTGCGTTGAGCAGGACGTATTTTTTCCCGGTGGCTTCCCGGACTGCGGCGAAGCGGAACAGGATTTCGTCCAGAATCGTCCGTTTTTCTTCGGACAGGGCATGGTTGGCGATCAGCAGGGCTTCGCTTTTCATTACGGTTTCTACTTCTTTCAGGCGGTTGCTGACCAGTGTGCTGCCGGAGCTGACGATGTCGAAAATCGCGTCCGCCAGTCCGATGCCCGGCGCTATTTCGACCGAACCGGAGATTTCGTGCGTGGCAGCCGTGATGCCTTTTTCGCGCAGGAAGCGGTTCAGGATGACCGGATAGGATGTGGCAACGGTCTTTCCTTCAAACCATTCCAGCCCTCCGTAGTCGGCGTCTTTGGGTATCGCCAGCGAGAGGCGGCATTTGCTGAAGCCCAGCCGCCGGATCAGGACGGCTTCCCGGCCTTTCTCCTCGTATTCGTTTTCGCCCACGATGCCGGCGTCTGCCACGCCGTTGGCCACGGACTGCGGTATGTCGTCGTCGCGCAGAAAGAGGATTTCTACCGGAAATTCGACTGCCGACAGCAGGAGCGTGCGTTTCGCCTTGCTCAGTTTGATGCCCGCTTCATCGAGCAGCGCCATCGTCTCGTCGTAGAGACGGCCTTTGGACTGTACGGCTATTCGTAACATGGATGTATTCATCTTTTTAATTATTCAATAAACAAAGGCTTACCGCAATTGCAGCAAGCCTTTTGTCCATCAGTTTGTAGAGTAATTTATTTATTTATTCACCGATGCAAAGATAACGTCTTTTTCCGGATCAACCAAATTTTTTTGACGGATTTTTTTGGTATGGCGCATCTTTTTCGAGACCGGATATTGCCCGTTTTTCACAAGGTGAGGCTGTCTTGAAAGTTTTTCAGACAGTCTTTTTTGTGTGCCGTGCATGATAATTAACTCGGTGGTGTAAGTCCACTATGGGGGTCGGTAGTAACCAACCATTAGCTCAAGGCAAGGGTGTCCATAGCGATGTGGAATCTGAAAGAAGCC
>JAISSD010000267.1 GCA_031273295.1 Prevotella sp. | reverse complement strand
CTTGCCTTCAACACACCGTCCGAATCCTCGAACATGTAAATCGTAACGTCGTTAATCGCGGCTTCGTCACCGACCGCATCCACAGGACTGTTTTCGTCTGTGGTTGCACCGGCATAGGTAACGCTTCGACCGGGAGCGGGAAAACTGAAGGTCAAAGTCCCTGTCTGTCCAATTGTCTCCGGCCTGGAGACGCCCTCTTCGCTGCTGCAACCGGACAACAACCCGGAAGCAAGCAGGATTACTGATAGAATCGCTTTTTTCATAAGTTTGAATTTTGTTAATGAATTTTGTTATAATAATTTTATCCAACAAATATATTGAATCCGGGCGGATAAGCAATTACAGATTTCCGCCTTTTTATATCCAATTACCGGAATCTGGGATTGAAGTCGAGCAAAGAGGGTGTTTTTTATGCCTGTGACGTCATTCAAGCCTGACTGGTCTTCTCTTCAAGGCAATTTAAGGAAATTAAAGAATTTAAGGAGTTTAAGGAAAATGAGGAAGCTGAAACATCCGCCCAAACCGGTGCATGTCATTCTGACCGAAAGGAGGAATCTGCCGGCCAAACGCACAATACCAATCTGGCGGCTCCCGTCCCTTCGGATTTAACGGCGCTGTAATGCAAGGAATCTAAAGTATTTAAAAGTGTCTCCTTTGCAGAACTTACCGAATGTAACCGATCAATACAGTCGCCAGTTATCAGGAATGAGACTTCCCGATTATTTCACTTCCTCATTGGATTAATTTGATTTTGTATTTTGTCGATTTATATGACTGGAAATTTTTGCAAAAGCGCAAATTATACATGCCATACCAAATTTAACCTGACAATAGTTTCATTTACATTTCCAGATCCACACCGAACAACTCATGCCAGGGCAAGCCTTGTTTATTTAACTGTTCCATAAACGGATCAGGATCGAATTCTTCCACATTATACACTCCCGGCCTGCGCCAAAGTCCTTTCATAAACATGATGGCTCCAATGGTGGCCGGCGCTCCTGTCGTATAACTTACACCCTGCGCACCGGTTTCCTTGTAGGCGGCCTCGTGCGAGCAATTATTATATACATAGTATGTACGCTCCTTGCCGTCTTTAATACCTCTGATACGGCAACCGATGGAAGTTTCACCGGTATAATGTTCTCCCAGTTCACCCGGATCCGGCAACACGGCTTTAAGAAACTGGATCGGAACTATTTCCACACCATTATAAATAACAGGATCGATGCGTGCCATACCTATATTCTGTATTACGCGCAAGTGTGTGAGGTATTCCTGCCCGAATGTCATCCAGAAACGGGCGCGTTTTAATGTCGGGTAGTTTTTTACCAATGACTCCAGTTCCTCGTGATAGATCATATACGATTCTTTCGGGCCGATATTCGGATAATTCAGCGGCTTGTGTATGGCATGCGGCTCTGTTTCCACCCACTTGCCGTCTTCCCAGTATTTGCCTTTTTGGGTAACCTCGCGTATATTGATTTCGGGATTGAAATTGGTGGCAAAAGCTTTACCGTGATCTCCGGCATTGCAGTCCACTATATCAAGGTACTGTATTTCATCAAAGTGATGTTTAGCCGCATAGGCCGTGAATACGCCCGTTACTCCCGGATCGAATCCGCAACCGAGTATCGCCGTCAGCCCCGCCTCTTTAAATTTATCCCTGTAAGCCCATTGCCAGCTGTATTCGTATTTGGCTTCCTCTTTGGGTTCATAATTGGCGGTGTCCAGATAATTGACGCCGCATGCGAGGCAAGCATCCATGATTGTCAGGTCTTGATACGGCAATGCGACATTGATAACCAGCTCCGGCCTGAATGAATCGAATAATCTTTTCAAGTCCTCGACATTGTCGGCGTCAATTTGCGCTGTTTGTATTTTATTTCCGCCTATGGCTTTGGCTAGAGCATCACATTTCGATTTTGTGCGGCTAGCCAGCATTATTTCAGTGAAAACATCCATGTTTTGCGCAACCTTATGCGCCACTACTGTTCCCACGCCTCCGGCCCCGATAATTAAAACTTTTCCCATTTCTTTATTTTAAGACTCTAAATAATAAATATTTTCGTTTTGCAAAAATACGAAAGATTATTTTTCAAAGCTCTGAAAAACAAAATTTTGTATGCAAAAGTATCCACAACAGATAACGATATGAAAACGAGCGAACTACTTAGTTCTGCTGCGTTTTACCATTGTTTCAAATAACTCGCGCACAAAGATACGCATTTTTTGACAAACCCATAAATTATCAATATCTTTGCGCTTGTTGTCAATAGAAAATTCCATCTAACAAATTCAAGGCAAAGTATATTGAATTGGAAACATTATACTTCACGCGGCATACTTTTGTGCATGAATATATTATATATACGGAATTCATATACTCATACGTTTTTTACCATATGCCTTCCATGCACAAAACCATGCCGGACACGGTATAAACGTTTGGAAAAGTCAAACAGTGAATTCATTTATTCGGTTGTCGATTTCTTAGAAGAAAGAAAAGTAGCGATAAATAACGATATAATTACATTAGCGTTACATTAAATATTGCTGATTATTAACGATTTAACTTTTAGAAATAACCTCACAATCACATTACCGTCACATTAAATTATCCCCAAAAAGGCAGATAACGGGAATAGCGTTTGGCTCTGTTGTCAGGGTCTTCCTCCTTAATCAGTCCTGCATCAATAGTGTCCCTAATAATTCGTGAAACAATAGAATAATTCTTTTCTTCCACCTCAAACCGTTCACGCAGGCTTTGATTTGTCATTTTCTCATTTTGCATATATCGCAGGCAACAATGTTGATAACAGGCATTTATCTTGTCTTTACGACTCATTTCCGACAATTTTTGATAGGAATATATCATTACCGTTGTTCGGAGTTCATCAACCAAAATATTGATTGGCGGTAAACGGTATTGTTCGTTATTCGATATAACCTTATCCATACCGCTACCTTTTTCTTCACAGAGATTGGCACGACGCATCAAGTCTGCCATTTTTTCATTTCGAGAAACGTATTCATCTATAAATCGTTCAGGAACAATCAGCGGTTGTCCCGGATTGGATATATCTTTGATTTTCAACTGCGAAGGTATTACTTTTTTTTATGGCAATACCTTCACAAGTTTTTTAGTTTTCACACAGCATCAAAAAGGGAGATAAGGAGGAATCCTTCGTTTTTTCATTTACCGGTCGCTTTGCACCATTAGCATATAGCCTCGCCTAGGCATAACCGTCAGGCCAAGGCTGAAAGCCTTCCATATCCCGGCCCGACATAGCATATCGGGTGAAATTAACATGCCCGACAATTACGTCCTGAAAGGATAGTATAACAAGTATCAGGCGCGGGACTTGCGGCTTGGCCACAGAGTATTGTCGCTCTTGGCCTGACGGCTCGCCTAGGTTTCGGTGAATGTTGCTTGGCACATTTGCTTATCGACACATTAAATTTCATTCTTTAACACAACGCACGCCGTTGCCGTACGTCCGATAGGGAGCATGGTTAGGAATTGGTGCGCCGTAGGAGTACAACTCGTACGCGTTCGGATTAATAGACGGCGAAGACGACCAGTCGGTTACCTCGCTACCTACGTGCAGTAGCGCGCCAGAATCGTTCTGACGGTACCCGTTAGTGGGAAACCACGGCGGATAGTTTGCGCGAACATTACTGGTTTTGCGGTAACCAGCTTTTGGCTGGTACATGCCGGCGAAGCTGTTAACGGTTGTAGAGTTGTAAATATTGCTCCAGTCAGTCCAACCTGTGATTGTTGAATACTCCGAAGCATCTGTGCCAAATTCTTCGGCGCGCGGCAGGCGCCATCTTACTTGAGGCGAACCCGGAGCATCGCCCGTCTGTGATAAATACCGGCAAATATCACCTTTCATCTTTTCAACAGGAACAGTAACTCCGGGATTGGGAATATGACCTCCACTTCCGGAAGGAGTAGTGACAGCGGCACCGATGGAGAGATCAGGGTCGGCATCAAGAGTGAGATAGGCCGAAGTTGTGACATTGGTAAAACTGCCGGCGCTTACATACGGAATATTCTCCCAAGCGGCCAAAGTGGCGGGACTGACGGGTGCGCCGGTGTCGTCGTCGCCGTCGGTGGTAACGAATACAGTACTGGTAGCCACGTCACTCCAGTAGCTGTCGGTTGGAGTGGAACTGTTCCAGGTGGGTACGAACACCCTGCAATCGCCATTCCATGCTACGTTGCCTGTCGGCTTGTAAGTATTCACGTAACTTGGATCCACTCCAATGAGGCTACCCCATTTAAAGAATACGCCTTGGTAAGTCTCCGGGATAGTAGGGGCAGAAGTGATACCAGGGGGATTGGTTGGAGTGTCGGCAAAAGTTAGCGCACCGGCGCCGTTTCTGGCAGTTGGGTCCCAATATATATTGCTGCCCGCCCAACCATTGTGTGTTGAAGATGGCACGTACGGGGCCGTAGATGCTCGCAAACCAACCGTCTTGCTTATCGGCGCAAACTCACCGGAAGGACTAAAGAAAGTAAAAGTGGCGGAAGGAATATAATAGTTTGCTGAATTATCAATAAGGGTAAAACCGAAAGTCCCGCTACCCGATCCATTTGAGGTAAAGTCAGTAACAATGGCATTCGGATCATCTGTAACATTAACGCGCCAATCATAAGAAGATGTGACCTCCAGAGTTTTATATCCACCGGCAGTCGGATACGGATTTTGAGTCGGATCTGAAACGCTGAACCCGGCAAGATTGCTCTGGGTGACGGTTACCGTTTTCGTTAACCGGCCCGAAGTTATAGTAATGGTTTCTGTACGCGGATTAGCACCGGTGACGGTATTGGCAGTTACCATGAATGTCAGCGTGGTGGGTGAACCGGACGAGTTGGCGGTACTGGTGGATGCGCCGCCGGTGATTACCAGCCAGCTTGTGTTGCTCGATACGGCAGTATAACCTTTTTCGTATGTAGTGGATACTTTCAGGGTAATGCCTGTCCTAGCCTTGTTATCCAAAATATAGCTATCCTGACTGATGCCCAGTGCATATTGTCCGTCGTAGACATAGGAGGTAAGGGATTCGTCGGTGGCGGACAGATCGTAAGTCAGATTGACCGGCCTTGCTTCCGCGGCAGCAGTAACACTACCATAGCCCGGGCCTTTCACCTCCGTGATATTGAAGCGGTAGCGGTGATTGCGCAGGACAGGCAGTAAGGTCTGGCTTGGATAGCTGCCGCTGACAAAGTCGAGGCGGTAGTAGGTAACGGTACCTGATCCGTTGTACTTGCCTCCGATGACAAGATAAGGATTGTTTGTCAGGGCGTCAGTCCCTGCTGCATGTTCGGCCATATAGATGGCATTCATGCACGACTTGTTAGCGCTGAAACCGTCAGCGGGGTCAGTAGCTAAATATGGGATTGCCGAATTGATATCCGGAATAGAAGGCGAAGTCGGGATGGACGGCGCTGTAGCTGTTGTTTCCGAATACTTCCCGCTGTATGGCGCTACCGATCCCTTGTTTAGCGAGTTGTACAGATAAATCTCTTCGAGAGTAAAGGTAGAACCCAAACCCGTAGCAGTTTCCGTACCGTCAACCACATTGTTCGGGAACTTGAGTCCCACATCAATTCTTGCCACACTGCGTATCAGGGAAATGGACGGAATACTGCTTGCACCGGCCAGAGAGACGGGAGAATCAGTCATGCCCCACATCGGGAAAGTCTTGCTGCCGTCCACCGGCCACTTGCCCGGAGAATCGAACGTCATGGATTGCATGACAGCTTCTTTTGTGGGACGGCTGGCAGCAAAGCCAAGAGTGTCAACCGACGCATTGGTAACGACCATGACATAAGCGCTGGAAGCGTTATTGGCGCCCTGCAAGTAAACATCGAAAGTCTTGGTACTACCCGTACCGGTGATTTTTGACGGCTCGATTATAGCCGCGTAGCACAGGTATTTACTGTCCGAACCGAAGACCAGAACGCCGACAGTTGATACTTTGGACTCGGCGTCGGAACTCAAGGCATAAGTAGATACCGGAGTAAGTCCCGGAACAGTGATCTGCATGCGAACATAACCATCCGGAACAGGAGGCAAAACATCGTCAGGCTGGAACTCTTCGTCCGTGTTTTTACACGAACCGAAACATAGAAACAAAACGGCTATCAATCCGTATAATACAGGTTTCATAGGTATATAAGTTTTCATATAAATAATTAATTTAAAAAACCGTACCAGTGAAGAGAGTATCGTAAAAGTCCCACAAAAGTATATATAATAAATGAAATAAAAAAATTTATCGTTTTATTTTTTCGTTAGGATTACAAAGTCCCTCCTATCCTTTCGGATTTGACTGTACTGAACTCGCCTGATTGCCAATTGCAACCTGAAAAAACAGGAAAAACAAAACCAAAATGTCCATTCCAGTATTAATCGTACAAAGCATGTTATCAGCCTGTTATATTCTAATGGGCATTTTGGGATAAGTACGCAGAAAGGGTATTTGACTGCATCGAACTGACGTTTCAAATTGCCGCAAGCGTAAAATCCTATGCGAGATATATAAAACCCGAATTCGGAATGAGAAACCGTCTTAAATCACTTTACGTCAGACGTTTTTGCCAGTTAGAACATCCCTGTAGAAAGCGGAAATATAATGACATTGTAAAAAAAATCAAGAAGGGCCGCCCTGTTCAAGCGCCCCTTCTTTAAAATACTATTTTTATAACCGGAAATTATTCAGCCAGCAAAATTTCCAGAATTTGCACCGCAGCTTTAGTCACCGATGTGCCGGGACCGAAGATGGCGGCGACGCCCGCTTTGTACAAGAAATCATAATCCTGTGCGGGGATTACGCCCCCGGCGATAACAATGATGTCTTCACGGCCAAGTTTTTTCAATTCCGCTATCACCTGCGGTACAAGCGTTTTGTGGCCTGCGGCAAGAGACGAAACTCCAAGTACGTTCACATCGTTTTCAACAGCCTGACGGGCAGCTTCTTCCGGAGTCTGGAACAATGGCCCCATGTCTACGTCGAATCCGCAGTCGGCATAACCTGTCGCCACTACTTTTGCACCGCGATCGTGCCCGTCCTGACCCATTTTGGCAATCATGATACGTGGCTGACGGCCTTCTTTCCTTGCAAATTGTTCCACAAGCTCCTGCGCTTTCAGGAATGTAGGGTCTTTTTTAGTTTCTGATGAATACACGCCTGATATAGTTCTTATTATTGCTTTATAACGGCCCACCACTTCTTCACAAGCGCCTGATATTTCACCCAGTGTCGCGCGGACACGGGCTGCCTCAACCGCAAGTTCAAGCAAGTTGCCTTTTTTTGTTTTCACACATTCTGTGATAGCGGCAAGAGCTTTCTTGACAGCTTCGTTGTCGCGCTTAGCCTTCAATTCGTTCAAACGCTCGATTTGCTGGCGGCGAACTTCAGTATTGTCCACGTCAAGAATATCGATCGGGTCTTCTTTCTCAAGACGGTATTTGTTGATACCGATGATAGTCTGGTTGCCGGAATCGATCCTTGCCTGGGTACGGGCTGCGGCTTCTTCAATACGCATCTTCGGGATACCGGTTTCGATAGCCTTGGCCATACCGCCCAGTTTACGGACTTCCTGAATCAAATCCCAAGCCTTGTGCACAAGTTCGTTTGTAAGCGTTTCCACATAATAGGAACCGGCCCAAGGATCGATTTCTTTGGTGATATATGTTTCTTCCTGTATATATATCTGTGTGTTACGCGCAATACGAGCCGAGAAATCCGTAGGCAACGCAATAGCTTCATCCAGCGCGTTCGTGTGGAGCGATTGAGTATGTCCCAGCACCGAAGCCATAGCTTCGATGCAAGTACGGCCGATATTGTTGAACGGATCCTGCTCGGTCAACGACCAGCCTGATGTTTGAGAGTGAGTGCGAAGAGCAAGAGATTTCGGATTTTTAGCGCCGAAACTCTTCACTATTTTAGCCCATAACAAACGTCCCGCGCGCATTTTGGCTATTTCCATGAAGTGGTTCATACCGATAGCCCAAAAGAATGACAGGCGCGGAGCAAATGCGTCTACGTCAATACCTGCGTCGATACCCGCTTTCAGGTATTCCATACCATCGGCTAGCGTATAAGCCAACTCTATATCGGCTGTGGCTCCCGCTTCCTGCATGTGGTAACCGGAGATGGAGATGGAGTTGAACTTGGGCATCTTTTGAGATGTATATTCGAAAATATCGGCTATGATCTTCATCGAAAATTCAGGCGGATAAATATATGTGTTACGCACCATGAACTCTTTCAGGATATCGTTTTGGATTGTTCCGGCCATTTCTTCCAACTTGGCGCCCTGTTCAAGCCCTGCATTGATATAGAAAGCAAGTACCGGAAGTACGGCGCCGTTCATTGTCATCGAAACCGACATCTGGTTTAATGGAATACCATCAAACAATACCTTCATGTCTTCTACCGAGCAGATAGATACTCCGGCTTTACCTACGTCACCCACTACTCGGGGGTGATCGGCATCATATCCACGGTGGGTGGCAAGGTCGAACGCTACGGAAAGACCTTTCTGTCCCGAAGCCAGGTTACGGCGGTAAAAAGCATTGGATTCGGCGGCAGTAGAGAATCCCGCATACTGACGGATTGTCCAGGGGCGCATGGCATACATACCGGAGTATGGCCCGCGAAGAAACGGAGGAATACCCGAAGCATAGTTCAGATGCTCCATGCCTTCGAGGTCTTCTTTTGTATAAACAGACTTGACCGGAATCAACTCGGGCGTCATCCAATCAGCCTCTATACCATTATCGGCAGCCCGTTTTGCGGCATTTGCAGCGGCAAAACCCGCTTTGTTAATGTCTATATTCTTAAAATTTGGTTTCATACTTTTTTATTGTTTCAAGATTTTTCCTGTAAGCCGTAACTAAATTAATCGATTCCCAGTTTAGCGTTGAATACTTTTAAAGTTTCAAGAACATTGCTCTTCACATTGATAAAGTATTCTATGCCTTGAGCTTTTAACTCGTCCATACATGCGGGAGCTCCTGCCACAACGAAATGCTCCTTGCCGGCAATCAGCTTACAGGCTTCAGGCGCAAACGTCGCATATTCGTCGTCGCTCGAACAAAGTACAATGACGTCCGCTTTCTTTTCACGGGCGGCTTTCACTCCGGCTTCAACTGTTTCGAAGCCCAAATTGTCGATTACCTTGTAGCCGGCGCAAGCAAAGAAGTTACTGGAGAATTGAGCACGGGCCAAACGCATACCCAAATTACCGATCGTAAGCATGAATACAGTCGGCGCGCCATGCTTTTCCGTGGCAAGGCGAAGTTCTTCAAATGCAGTAGCCAAACGACCGGCCGGCAACGCCATATATGGAGCGTCTTTTCCGCATTCGCAAGCATCCTTTTCAATGATCTTGCTATTCGCTTTTTCGGTAAAGTTAGGATATTGGTTGGTTCCCAACAATATTTCGCGGCGGGTGGCCAGTCCTTTGAAGCGTGCATCAGCCGACGCTTTCACCGCAGTTTGGATTGTTCCGGATTTCAATGCTTCGAGGAAACCTTTTTCGTCTGTTTCAAGGAATAATTTCCAAGCTTGTTCCGCGATAGATCCGGTAAGGTTTTCTATATAATACGAGCCTGAAGAAGGGTCGGTAATTTTATCGAAGTGACATTCTTCTTTCAGCAACAATTGCTGGTTGCGCGCGATACGATCCGAAAAATCATCCGGAGTTTTGTATGTTTCATCAAATGGCTTGACGGTAAGTGAATTGACGCCGGCAATTGTAGCGGACATGGCTTCTGTTTGCGTACGAAGCAGGTTTACATGCGCGTCGTAAATCGTCTTGTTGAAAGTGGATGTTTGAGCATGCGCGTATATTTTGGATGCACAACGGCAGATACCACCTTCCGCTTTATTCGGGCAGTCATGATTGCAGACAGGTTTGTAGGCGTCTACTATTTCGGCCCACAACCAGCGTGCGGCGCGGAATTTGGCTATTTCCATGAAATAGTTGCCGCCGATGCCGAAATTGAATTTGATCTTTTTCGCTACCAGCGTCGCATCCAATCCCGCTTCTACAAGAGCGCCCAATATTTGATTTCCATTAGCCAGTGCGTAACCCAATTCCTGATGAATGTACGCTCCGCCATCGCTAATCGCATGTGCGTTAACAGCCAATACGCGGAAACGGGGAAGCGGCGCGGCGACTTTTACTATTTCGGCAGCCTCTTCTATCCAGCCTTCAACATCACATCCTTTTTTCAAAAGCGGCTTGAAGGGGTCATAGTTTACCGAACCGAAACACTTCATGAGATCAGCGCCCGATTCCTTGTAATATTCCACAAGAATTTCGGTTAATTCGAGCGACTTGCGGCGACAAACGCTGAAGTTTAATTCTACAGCTTCGGGTAATACGCCTTGCAACAGAGTTTTGATGTTTCCGGCGTTGACGTCGTCCCCGTCTATACAGAATCCAAGCGATGTGACGCCTTTATTCAATATGTCAAGAGCTTTCGCGTTCGCCGCCTTGAAGTCGTTTACACAAATATCCTGACGCGTATACCAGTTATTGTCTTTCTTGGCGCCGCGTACGTATGGAAACTCACCCGGAAGAGAATCGGCAGTCCGCATGCCTGTGATATTCTCATTCCTGTAAAAAGGGTTTACGTTGAACCCCTCATTTGTTCTCCAAACAAGTTTTTTCGCAAAGTCGGCGCCTTTCAGGTCAGCCGTAATCTTAGCCATCCACTCTTCGGTAGATACCGGTGGGAAGTCCGGGAAAAGCTTTTCTTTTTGATTAGCCATGATTCATTTTTATTATTTAATGTATATAGGTTTTATTGCACTGATTCTTAGCTGATTACACGACATCAATCCATGTCTGCACAAATAATGTTCACAACCGTTTGCATTGCAAACGGTTATACTTCCCGAAAAAGCAGTACAAAAGTAAAGTTTTTTGTTTGGTTGGTAAAGTTTTAAAGACTAAAATTTCCCGGAGCACGGTATATAGGTTGACGCGCCGGATGAAGCACGATGTAGACTGAAAAACCGGCAGGTCTTGATTTGTGACCCGCAATCCCTGATTGTTGATAAAATATTTTTAACTTTGCACCTCGAACATTGTCCTTAAATATTTGCAAAGATAATAAACAGGCCTGCGGCCTTAAAAATCAGATATATGTTGACGCTGAAAACAATTAGTGAAAATCCGGAAGCGGTTATAAAAAAACTGGCCAAAAAACATTTCGACGGAAAAGAGATAATAGAAAAGATACTGGAGACAGACCGTACCAGAAAGAAAACGCAAACGGCGCTCGACGCAGGCCTTGCCGAATCCAACAGCTTGTCCAAACATATAGGCCAGCTGATGAAAGAAGGCAAAAAGACAGAGGCCGATGCAATAAAAAACAGGGTGGCGGAACTGAAAGAAGAAAATAAAGTTCTTGAAGACGTCTTGCAGCAGGCCGAACAGGATCTGCATGACTTGTTGACGCTTGTACCCAATCTCCCGTCGGACGAAGTTCCCGAAGGCCGTACGGCGGAAAACAATGTGGTAGAACAGACTGGCGGAACAATTCCTGAATTGGGAAAAGACGCCTTGCCTCACTGGGATTTGGCTAAAAAATATGATTTGATAGATTTTGAACTCGGCGTTAAAATATCGGGAGCAGGCTTTCCTGTTTATAAAGGAAAGGGAGCGAGATTGCAGCGCGCTTTGATCAATTACTTCCTGGATAAAGCCCGTGAAGCCGGTTATCTCGAAATACAGCCGCCATACGCGGTAAATGCCGCATCGGGCTATGGCACAGGCCAGTTGCCTGATAAAGAAGGACAAATGTATCATGTCGCCATAGATGATCTATACCTGATCCCTACGGCGGAAGTGCCTGTGACAAACATCTATCGCGATGTAATTCTCGATGAAAAAGATTTGCCCGTAATGAATGCCGCCTATTCGGCCTGTTTTCGTCGCGAAGCAGGTTCATACGGGAAAGATGTACGCGGTTTGAACCGTTTGCACCAGTTCGATAAAGTGGAAATTGTACGCATCGACCGGCCGGAACACTCTTACGAATCGCTGAAAGAAATGGTCGCTCATGTCCGGTCTCTTGTAGAAGAACTGGAATTGCCCTGGCGCATACTTCGGCTGTGTGGCGGGGATATGAGTTTCACTTCGGCTCTTACGTTCGACTTCGAAGTGTTTTCAGCGGCACAGCAACGCTGGCTGGAAGTAAGTTCGGTTTCCAACTTCGAAAGCTATCAGGCAAACCGTCTGAAATGCAGGTATCGCGATGCCGGTAAAAAGATACGGTTGGCGCACACTCTGAACGGGAGCGCATTGGCTTTACCCCGTATTGTAGCGGCTTTGCTCGAAAATAACCAGACAGCCGAAGGTATCCGCATACCGAAAGCTTTAGCGCCATACGCGGGATTTGAATTTATTAATTAAAGTGAAAAAGAAACTATTTGATTAAAGAAACTGTTATTCCAAGCAGTTTATGTATTATTTTTGTGCTAATAGTTAAAATCAAGATAATTATAAAAAGTTATGAATAAAAAATTAATCGGGATTGGACTGGCTGTTGCTTTCGTTATAGGTTTTGGTTCGTGCAAACCGAAGCAAAGCGCTTACAAATCGGTATATGAGGCAGCCAAAGAGAGAGATGTGGAAGAGAATACAACTTCTGCCGCCGTTTCAAAACCGGCAACCACAACTCCGGCATATACCAACGAATCTGTGAGGAAAGAAAAAATTACGCCTGTATACGACAGCGATGCTTCAGGATTAAAAGCTTACAGTGTGGTAGTTGCCGCCATGGCAATGAAACCGGGAGCGGAATCATTGAAAGAAAGATTCGGCAACGACGGTTACAACATTATTCTGGTACGTAACGAACAGGGTATGTATCGCGTGATCATCGCAAGCTATGACTCCAAAGAGCAAGCTGTGGCAAAGAAAAACGCAATTCTTTCCAAATACGCGGAACTGGGAGATATCGCCTCATTGAAAGCCAAATACGGCATACCGTTCAATGACTGGTGGATACTCCAAAGAGAATATTAATTGTGTGAGAATCACAATTAAAACAGGACAAGGGAGGCTGTTTCGACAAAAATTATCCGGAAACAGTGTATTTCTCTTAAAGCCTGTATTATAACAGCCGAAAAGACTCTTTCGTCTGTCTACCGGGCCGGGATATGGAAAAACCGGCATAGGCAGACGAAAAAGTGAATGTGGTCATGTTTCAAATACAATGTTTTACGGAACGCAAAGTTGCGCAGGCCGTCCTCTTAAAAGCATAGCCGTCAGGTTAAGGCTGAAAGTTTTCCGTATCTCAGTCCGGCATAACATGTCGGGTGGAATGAGCATGCCCGGCAATTACGTCCGGACAGTTTGAATTGAAAATCGACGTAGTCAAATGCACCCTTCCAACTTGCAATTTTCAGGGCAAAAAACGTTCTCCGGATCAAACCTTCAAATTTACCGCCCAAGAATAAACAAAAAGAAACTGCCTTTCAAGACAGCTTCTTCATATTTTACGCTACTGATATTTTATGCGGGATGAATTGCCTCGCTTGGGCATGCATCGGCACAAGTGCCGCAATCAGTACAGGTATCCGGATCTATTTTATAGATGTCTCCTTCTGAAATTGCATTTACCGGACACTCGTCAATACAAGTACCGCAAGCAATACAATCTTCGTTAATTACATAAGCCATGATCTTCGATTTTTAATATTATTACTAACTTTGATACACAAATATAAAGAGTTTTTTTGTCAACCAAAATAGATATCATTAGATATTATAAATTAATACATTACTTTTTTTAATGACGCAATTTGTCTTGCCGTCTAATTTTTTGTGTTATAACCGTTTGTAATTATTGTTGTTGCTGTGGAATAATTGTGACAAACTGTTTATTTTTATTCATTCCAAGTAACATCAACTTCTTTCAATTACCTGGAAACTGTCTAAATTTTAGTCGATGAAGCATTTTGGCTCTAAAAATCATATTCTTGAAAATTTAAACAGATTCTTAATATCCTGTTGTATAATAACGGGACGGGATATGCGTTTTTAAATAAAAAGACCGGATGTTGAAAACAAGGATATACATATTTATTTTATTGGCTCCGTGTTTCCTGTCAATAACCGGAATGCAGGCTCAGATGCGTAAAGCATTGAACCAGCCGTTTGCGGATCAAAAACTGTATCACTTGGGATTCTCGATAGGTTTCAACGCCCCCGATTTGATATTTTCCCATAGTGGTTACACCGGAGAAAACGGAGAAGCGTGGTTTGCCGAAATACCTTCTTATTCGACAGGATTTAGTGTAGGGATAGCAGGAGACAGATATCTGAACGAATATTTCAATCTTCGCCTGGCTCCCTCCATGTATCTGGGAGAGCGGCATTTTGTGTTCAAGGAACAGTCTTCGGGAAAGGAATATTCCACATCGATGAAGGCAAGTTATCTCAGTGTGCCGTTGCATCTCAAATTCAGCGCGCCGCGTATGGGAGATTGCCGTCCCTATGTTTTGGGCGGGTGTTATGCCGCGCTGGATATTGGTTCAAAAAAAGATGAAGCGTTGCGTTTCAAAAAGATGGATTACGGGTTGGAGTTCGGGGTAGGATGCAATATCTATTTGCCCTTGTTTAAGCTATGCCCCGAACTGCGGTTTTCTTTCGGATTAGTGGATTTGATTGATAAAGACAGGACAGATGTAACGGATAAAGACATGTTGAAATACAGGGACGCCATATCTTCGGGAAAATCGCGGACGATATCGCTTGCTTTCAATTTTGAATAAGCTACATAATATTCTTGTTTACAGCTATCTCGCTCGCCCAAGTCCCGCAGGGACGACACTTTATTAACCGTTGATGAAACGGAATCTACGGAAACGGAAACGAAATCGCCTCACGCCCCCAAATCCCGCACGGGACGATACTTTATAATCCGGTTTGTGATAAGGATAGTCCGTACCTTGCATACCGGTAGAGAAAAATACGGCCCCTCCTCCTCGTTCTTTCGGATTGCAAATCTTTCGTCGTAAAAGACTAGCGGCGTTTTGTCGCCCTGCCTAAAAAAATAAAACGTTTTATTTTTTTCTTTCATTTATTATGTATACTTTTGCAGGACTTTTACGATACTCTCTTCACTGGTACGGTTTGAAATTAATATTTATAAAAAAATTATATTCATGAAACCTGTACTTTTATACGGCTTGCTAGCCGCTTTGTTCCTGAGCTTCGGTTC
>JAISSD010000234.1 GCA_031273295.1 Prevotella sp. | reverse complement strand
TCGTTGCGGTCTCCGGAATAAACGCTCAAATCCAGTATTTTACCTGTTTTCAGATCGTATTCGTACCGGATGCATACTCCTGCGGCAGAACCTCCGTTACCCTTGAAATTTTCCTGCATATTATCCGGAACTTTGAATTTGGTCGAATCCTTAATGCGAATATCGTTAAAGCCTTTTCCAAAGTCTTCCATGCATGAATTTGACCGGTGCAGTTTTTCCTCGACAAACTCTGTCAATACCGCTTTGACAAATTCTGTTGCAGAACTGTTGAAACGTTCATTCATGGACTGTTTGCTTATGGAAATCCCGTAATCCTCCAGGGTGGAAACCATGAAAGCAAGACTGCCTGTCTCCCGCAGGGAAGAGCAGTAGAGCAACATCTCCATAAATGCCTCTGCCGTCAAACGGGAAGTCCGCTTGACGAATCCGGCCTTTTTTGCCTGCTCCCGGAGATTCTCCCTGTCCAGTAGCATGCGCAGTTGGTCAATAAACAATTCAGTCTCCGGGGATAGAGTACCCCCATTTATTATATATATTTTTTATGCCTGTCTCCCATACCCGCCAAATACCCGTTTTATCGCTGTATTTCACAAGCTTACACTCTTAACCTGACGGCTATGCCTTGAAATGATTACCGCTTTGGCGTTTAGGATTCATTCCCGCAACACGGATATTTTTCGGAGTTGGCTGATGAAACAAGTCGTTATCAAGAAAATGGCAAGTCCATCAGCAACAGTAATAGCCTTCAATACTACCAGGATAATACTCAATTAGCAGATAAATATACCATTTCTTGGATTGATGTGCGTATTTAACAAATAATTTATTTGCAATTACATACACAATCTGTATCTTTGCGAAAAATATTTATGAAGTGAAACAAGTGAAAAGGTACGAATATATAGATGATTATCTTTTGAAAATACGTTCAAAAGGTAGATTCTCATTCACTTTTGAGGAGTTAAAGCAAACATTTGATTCTTCTGAACGAGCCATTCGCCAGAAATTATACCGGCTGAAAGCAGATAATAAAATTGCTATCATCAGGAAAGATTTTTATGTAGTACTTCCACCGGAATATTCGGAAAACGGTTCTCTCCCAATTTTTCTGTACATTGACGATTTAATGAATTATTTGGAGCGGAATTATTATGTGGCATTATATTCGGCAGCAGCATTATCTGGCGCCGCACATCAGCAACCAATGGAATATCAAGTAATAGTACAAAGTCCGATGAGAACTATTGCTGAAAACAATACCCGGATAAACTTTCTTGTCCGGAAAACGTGGGAGCAGGAAGGAATTGAGAAGAAAAATTCTGCAGCCGGATATTTTAATGTTTCGTCACCGGAACTTACAGCATTGGATTTTATGTCTTTCAACGGAAAAATTGGAGGAATTTCCCGGATTGTTCCGATTCTTGGAGAACTCATTGAAGAAATGAAACCGTCCAGAATGTATAAAATAGCATCCACTTATCCCCAAATTTCATCAATACAACGATTAGGGCATTTGTGTGATAAGGTCTATGACAGGCAGGATTTGGTTGCACCCATAAAACGCGCCTTAAAAAATAAGCCAACTCAAAATATCTTATTATCTGTAACTTCGCCCAAGCAGGGAAATATTGACAGAGATTGGAAAGTGGATATTAATGTAATAATAGAGAACGATTTATGATACCTATACGATACATAGAAGAATGGAAAGAAACAGCGCCGTGGCCAAGTTCTGCTCAAATCGAACAAGATATGATAATTGCAAGGGCATTGGTAGAAATGTTTTCCGATGATTTGTTGAAAAAATCGTTGACATTTCGAGGAGGGACAGCATTGCACAAATTGTATCTGTCTCCGCAAATCCGTTATTCGGAAGATATTGATTTGGTGCAAGTTACGTCTGAACCGATTGATCCGATACTCAAACAAATCAGGGAACGACTTTCTTTTCTCGGCACAAAACGAACGGTAAAGCAACATATTCATAATCGACTATACTATCAATATCGTCCACCATCTTGTCGGAAATAGTAATAACGTATTTAGTCATAACTTTCGGATATCGGTTCCATATCGCTCCGATAACTTGTCCAATAGAAGTTCCGAAAATTCTTTTAAACTGTGTCCGACTGGAAGCCCGTTTTCATCAAGCGGAATGTCTATGTTTTTTGCCCGACCTGCTTTGTACACGGCTGCCGGCTCTTGAACAACTTCGGGAATGTTCTTCTTTTTATTATTATTCATATTGCCAAATATCTCCGTGTTTTTAACGTATTCGAACCCGTTCTTTTTTATAAGAAGTTCATTCGTTGTTATTGCATCAGTTTTTGCTGCTTTCCTGATATAGAGTGTTGCGGAATAACGGTACAAAAATATAACTTGTTTTTGATTTATTACAGTAACAAGGAAATTAATTCAGGGTAAATGCAGCAAAATATTGACAAAAAAGAAAAAAAGATCGCTTTTGTCTTCCATAATAAAAGAAAGAATATTACGGAGAAAGAATTGTCCGTCTCCCTGCCGAAAAAACGTGGCCGGGCGCATTTGACCGGCCGAACCGGCGTTTGGCTCCGTCTATTTTGACTGCGTCGATTTTCAATTCAATTCAATTCAATTCAAATTGTCACACCCGAAAGATTTTTTAACACAAAGAGCGCAAAGGTATCACAAAGGACGCAAGGAATTTCTTTTCGTCCTTTGCATTAAAACAGCAATAATAAAAAAACGGGACTTTGGGTAAGCAAACAAGCCTGCGGCCTTACTTTTCTATCCTTATTCTTGCATCTACTGCTGTGATTTTTTCCCCGTTTGCCAAAAGAGGGTTAATGTCCATCTCTTTTATTTCGGTGGCAAACCTTAGCAGGATGGATAACCTGACAATTATTTCTGTAAATAATTTCTCGTTCAGACCCTTTTGGCCTCTTGCGCCTTGTATTATTTTATAGGCTTTGAGAGAGCGTATGATGGACGAGGCTTCATCAAAGCTTAAAGGAGCAAGGCCTGACGCCACATCCTGCAGTATCTCCACAAAAATACCTCCTAGCCCGCACAAAACAATATGCCCGTACTTCGGTTCATATTTTGCTCCTATAAACAATTCTTGCCCCGAGAGCATGGGTTGTACCATTACCTCTGTCGCTTCGGGTATTTTTATCAGCCTGTCAAATTCCATGGCAAGACGGTCGTTTGAGCGTATATCAAGGACAACCCCTCCCACATCCGATTTATGTAGGGGGCCGACACATTTGGCTACGACCGGATAACCGGTTTTGTTTGCAAAACGAATGGCTTCGACCTTGTTGTTTGTAACCAGTTCCCGTACTTGAGGTATTCCGGCTGCATCGAACAATTGCCTGATTGTATCGCTGTCTATGTATCCGCCGGGAGTTTTGTCTATAATTGCGCGTATACGGGGTATGTCTATTTCAATATCTTCCATTTTCCCTTCCGATGGCGGAGACCATGATACTACTTTCGATAACGCATTCGCCAATGCATATTCGTCGGTGAAATTCACATGCCCTTTCTTGACAAAATTATCCATTTCTTGCGAGGCTGCAATTACTGACGGCAAGATAGGGTAGATTGGCAATTTGCATGTTTTTATTTTCTGATCCAGTATTTCGTATGCTTCGGCCACATTGCTTACGCCGGGATTGCCATAAATAACGGCAATGCCGTCGATTTCCTTGAAATACTTTTCACAAAAGTCGATACAGATAGCCATGTGTTCTCCTGTTCCGGTTCCGATGATGTCTATGGGGTTGGATACGGCGGCTCCCGGCAGGAGGTGTGTTTTTAACTTCATGGCCAGTTCTTTATCCATTTCAGGAACATTGATATTTCCTTTCGATAAGGCGTCGGTCAAGATCACAGCCGGCCCTCCGGCCTGAGAGATGATAGCCAGATTGCGCCCTTTCATCTCTTTAAGGCTAAGGACGGCGGCCACATTAGCCAGTTCTTCACGGGAATAACAACGGATAATACCGGCTTTTCTGAACAGGGCTTCTACTGCCGAATCGGAACTGGTGATGGCTCCGGTGTGTGACGAGGCGGCCCGGCTACCCGATGTTGAACTGCCCGATTTTATGGCGGCAATCTTGCATCCTTTTCTTATAAGAGACGCCGAATGTTTCAGGAAGCGGTCGGGGTCTGCGATTTTTTCAAGATACAGCAGCTTTATTTTGGGACTGATTTGGGGATCGAACTCGTTATCTAAAAATTCCAGGATGTCTTCCACGCCTATTTGCGCCGCGTTGCCTATCGACCATGCCGAATTGAATCTTAAACCGATCCGCATGGCAGACTCTATAATATATGTGATGGTTCCTCCCGAACTGGAGATAATATCTACTCCCCGAGTATCCAGGCTCGGTAACGGACGCGTAAAGATGCTCTGATGATTGGTATTGAAGAACCCCGAGCAGTTGGGGCCTATCATAATCGCCCCGGCTTTGTTGACGATATCCACCAGTTTTTTCTCCATTTCCGCGCCCTCTTCGGATTCTTCACTGAATCCCGCAGAAAAAACGATGAAGGCCTTTACTCCTTTTTCACGGGCCAGATATTCAACGGTCTGCAAACATTGATTGGCAGGCACCGAGATTATAGCCAGGTCGGTACGGGGAATTTCCTCAATGCCCGTATAGGCTTTTACGCCTTGTATGACGCCGCCTTTGGCATTGACAACATATAAATTCTTGTCAAACGTTCCGTTTGCCAGATTATGCAGAACACTTCCGCCCGGTTTCAAAATGTTATCGGAAGCGCCGACTACTACGATGCTTTTGGGGTTTGTAAGTTGTTTGTAGGCCATAAACAAGGTTTTTAGTGTTATTTTGCGCAAAAGTAATGATTAATATGACAAGTAAGGAATATTAATCCATAATGTAAAACATAAAAAAGCTGTAGTTTGTTGCAGAAAGCCTTGTTTATTTTGGGAAAAGATCATTTTTCTTTCTTGAATTGTGTCTCAGAATCTGTCCAGGGATTTGTTCACAAACAAACCATTAGCGGAAAAACAAACACGTTCGTAGAGGTTTTTGGGGATGCCGGATACATTTTCTATTGATATGGATGACTTGCGGGCGGGGTGTAAAAAAGACTTTCAAAACTTCGTTCAAAAAATATCACCGCAGGCGGTTTTTAATGCAAAGGAAATTCTTTGTGTCCTTTGTGATACGCTTTGTGTCCTTTGTGTTAATGAATTTGGCCGTTCTTTTTTTTGCAGCGCGACAATTTGAATTGCTTTGTGCATAGAAGATATATGGTAAAAATGAGGTTTTTGTGCTCCAAAATTTTTAACGCAAAGAATCCGCAAAATCTGCAAAGGAAATTCTTTGTGTCCTTTGTGATACGCTTTGTGTCCTTTGTGTTAAAACACCAACTGTTTGAAAAACGACTGTTTTAATGCACCCTATTGTAAAAAACCTCTTATGTAACATCCCCCCTCAAGCCGCTCATTGAAACACCGCACTCCCCGTGTTACTATTATGCGTGCTGCATGAAAATGATAGGGGACTCATTTCCACCTAATTTTTTCCAACAAAACAACCTCGGTAGCCAATGAGTTACCAACCAACACCAAAACCTCATTACCTCATTGATTTTCAACTCTTTTTAATTATTTACCGATAAAATTCAGACGCATTGACAAGGGGTTGCAATCTCTTGTTATCTTTCGTATTCTTGCTCGTATATCTCCTTTGCAGCGCTACGTTCTTTCTGGTTTTCAATGAATAATGAGGTTGGGGAATTTATGATATTCTATCGCTCTACTGAGTCCCCAAGCGATAGATCGCCGCCCGCAAAAAGTAACAGCTATCGGTAGAGGGGCTTAAAATCAGTATATTTGCAAAAAGAAAAAATTTCGCGCATTGAAACCGAAACAACA
>JAISSD010000229.1 GCA_031273295.1 Prevotella sp. | reverse complement strand
CCTCTTATACAAGCGGCGGAGCCAAAACCGATTTCAGGGTCACATCGCTCTGGAAATGGAATGTCAGGATCAAGGAAGACCCGGACGCCATTATTACCGCTTTTACTTCCGGCGGGAATGCCGGGACAAACCTGCCTTACAGTTTTACCCTTGTTTCCAGTACAAGTTCGTCGCACTATTATATGTCTGCCACCCTCACCGCTACCCTTGTCTTCTTCAGTCCTGCCGGCGAGTTTCCGGAAGAGGAACGGACAATCAGCATGCCGGCACGTGCAATCGCCTATCTGCCGACCACTCACGGGGGTTGGGCCGGCAGTAATATCTACTGGAACGGGAGTACGCTGACCTTCGACGAGGGTACTGCCAACCAGAATTACCAGGGCGTATTCTTCCAGTGGGGCAGCCTTGTGGGACTGGATCCAAGCGGCACGAACGGCTCGTCATGGGGTACTTCCAAAACTGTCTACATTCCCACTCCAGGCACAAGCGCCTGGACAAATCCTAAAGCCGGTACCGGCAACAACTACGATACCTGGACCAACATTCTGTATGCCGGCAGTACTGTCGTTAACAATATAACCAATCGAGCCAGGGCGATTCTTTACGAGGTTCATGATCCTGCAAACCTGGTTGGGGATATTTGCCGTTATCTGACTGAAACTGGCGCCGCTCCGGGATATCCAAACACGAAGTGGCGTATGCCGATCTCCAATGAGTTTAATGGGAATTATACCATATCGGGCGCTTTCAACACAGTCTCTACATCCGATGACACCGGCAGGTACAGTAACCCTAATGCGTCCGGTTATACTAAAAGCAATAATCCTGCCGGTTCCATCGATCCGTGGTTTCCCGAGGCCGGGTTACGTCACTCTGACGGCGCGCTGGAACGCATAGGCGTCATCTCCGCCAACTGGTCGTCCTCGCCGTCTAATAACGCGTACAACTTCTACTTCCACAATGTGAACGCGTACCCTGACTACAACAACTGGCCCCGGACGAACGGTCATAACATCAGGTGTGTAAAAGAATAGTAGCGACCAGGCGCTATTCGATTCATTACCTTCCCGCATTGTCATTAATGCGGGAAGGTTTTAATACCTCCACAGGTGAATGATTGATGAATAAAAATATGTTTTCCCATCTGTCTTTTTTTCAAGGAACTCCGTGAATTTACCTTTCAATTCAATTTGTTTTATACTTGTGGATAAACGTTCTCGCCGATGAAAAAAAGAACGGGAAACAGAGAATCTGACGGAATGTGTCAAAATGCGGATAATCAACAAGCATACAAATACGTATAATGTAAACTTGCAGAATTTTCCGGAAGTTTTTTCGGGCAAGAAAAGAATTATACTGCCAAAAAGAATTAATTTTATACCCGATTATCAATATGAATGTATTATCCCCTTAAACAGATATAAGCGACATAAAACAATGGATAATAACAATAACCCTGCATATAACGCCGGCGGGCGGGCTTATTCCAAGTTTAAAAGACTGGTCACAGGATTGAAGACGCATCTCAGTTCCGACGAATTGCAGAAACTTCGTTCGGTCGTAAAGAAAGCCCTGTCCGAAAATGTCTATCGCAAAGATGAAAAAACAGGCAGTATAACCGATCTCACAGTCAGTACGAGTATCATACTGATGGAAGAATTGGGCTTGAAGAGCGCCTCCGTCATTGCATTGATCCTTTACCGTCCGGTTGTTCACAAAACGCTAACAGAGGATGAAGTAAAAAAACTTTTTGGCCGGGATATCGCCGATATTGTTTCAGGGCTGATAAAAGTAAATACGCTGGAGATGAACGGAACGGCAATAATGTCGGACAATTATATAAAGTTGCTGATCTCGCTTGCCGAAGATATGCGGGTGATCCTTATCAAGATCGCCGACCGTCTGCATAAAATCAGATGCGCCGAAAAATACAGCGATCAATACCGTTTACAACTGGCAGTAGAAGCTTCATACCTGTACACGCCCCTTGCTCACAAACTGGGACTGTATAACATAAAAACCGAACTGGAAGACCTCCATCTGAAATATACCGACCGCGAGGCTTACGATTATATTCTGGGTAAATTGAGCGAGAGCAAGGATACCCGCGACAAATACATCACGGAGTTTATAGCGCCGATAGATGCCAAACTCAAAGAAACCGGGCTGAAATACGACATAAAAGGACGTGTGAAATCCATATCGTCCATCCATAATAAATTGAAGAAGCAGAAGATAGAGTTCGAATCCGTTTACGACCTCTTCGCTATACGGATCATACTTGATTCTGATCCGGAAAAGGAGAAAGCTGAATGCTGGCAAGCCTATTCCATCGTGGCAGACATGTACACCCCTAATCCGAAACGATTGAAAGACTGGCTCTCCATACCCAAAAGCAATGGCTACGAATCGTTGCATACCACCGTTATGGGGCCTCGATCGCGCTGGGTGGAAGTTCAGATACGCACCAGGCGAATGGACGAAATAGCTGAACGGGGACTGGCCGCCCACTGGAAATACAAGGGAGTGAAAAGCCAGTCGAAAATGGACGACTGGTTGAGCGGCCTGCGCGAGATGCTGGAAAACAAGAATCTGGATTCGAGCGAGAAAATCGAGAATTTCAAGATGGACCTCTATGATGATGAAATTTATGTATTCACGCCGAAAGGCGATTTGCATAAACTTCCATACGGGGCCACCATCCTTGATTTTGCCTTTGCCATCCACTCCCGTATCGGTTCCGCCTGCGTATCGGGAAAAGTGAACGGGAAAAATGTATCCATCCGCCACAAACTCCAAAACGGAGACCAGATAGAAATCGTCACCTCGCCCAATCAGTCGCCAAAACAGGACTGGCTCGGCTTTGTCATTACATCCAAGGCGAAAAACAAAATTCGTCAGAGCCTGAAAGAAGAGGCTAACAAGCAGGTCGAGATAGCCAAAGAGATGCTTAAACGCCGTGTAAAGAACCGCAAGATAGAGATCAACGAATCTATAATGATGCGTATGATAAAGAAACTCGGCTTTAAGACCATGACCGATTTTTATATAAAAATAGCGGATGAAAGCCTCGATATAAATTCGGTTATAGACCAGTACCAGGAACTGGAGAAAAAAGAGAACGAATCGCACGACAGGCATGAGGCGGTCAGCGCGGAAAATTATGTTCCTCAAAATCCGGACGCCGTAAAGGAATCACAGGCTAAAGAGGGGCTTATTCTGGATAAAGATCTTACAGGAGTGGATTATAAACTGGCTAAATGCTGCAATCCTATTTACGGAGATGAAATATTCGGCTTTGTATCGTCGCAGGGGATAAAAATTCACCGGAAGAATTGTCCAAACGCCCGCGACATGTTTTCCCGTTTCGCTTACAGGCTTATCCCGGCCCGGTGGTCGGGCAAATCGGGTTCCACATACACAGTCACATTGCGGGTGACAGGAAATGATGATATCAGTATTATAAACAACCTGACGTCCATCATATCCAAAGAACAGGGAATCAATATGCGTTCCATCAGCATAGATTCCAATGACGGTCTGTTTCATGGAAGCGTATCCGTTACGCTGAACAATACGGATATGCTGAACGGCCTGGTGAAAAAGCTGAAAACAGTGAAAGGAATAAAGGAAGTAAACCGATTGAGCTAGACTTTTATGTTATCCGTATATTTTGGGCGCCGCCGCGTCAAAAAAATTGACCGCAGGGCTGGCGGGTCAAAAAAATGATATTTCGATAAAAAATAATTGCGTTCCAAAATTTTCCCCGGAAAATAAACATCAATGAAATTTAAGGAGTTTAAGGAAAATAAGGAAGCTGAAACATCCGCCCAAACCGACACATGTCCTTCCGACTGAAAGGAGGAATCTGCCAACCAACCGCACAATCCCTGCCGATTGTTTGTCTTATTCTCCATTCTGCCACTTGACGGCTATGCTATGTAAAGGCGGGGGTTCAAATCTTCCAATTTTAACCAGTCCATGTGTAAAAAATCCATTTTTATCATGTAAATTTGCATTATATTTTTTAGTATGGTTTAATAATGGACAAACGGATAAAATTTATCTTTGACCTGGACGGAACAGTTGCGGCGGAAGAGATTCTACCCTTGATAGCCAAGCGTTTTAATATCCGGGAAGAGATAGACGCCATCACACAAGAAAGCATTCAAGGAAATATCCCTTTTGTTGAAAGTTTTATCCGGAGAGTAAACATTTTAGGGAAACTGCCGGTTTCAGAAATTTCTTCATTGCTTGAGAATGTAAAATTGCATCCGAATTTACATGATTTCATCAGGGAAAACAAGGGGCATTGCATTGTTGTCACCGGCAATTTAGAGTGTTGGGTTGACAAATTACTCAAACGCATCGGTTGCGAATCGTTTTATTCCGAAGCCATTGTTGAATCAGACAGAGTAGAACGAATCTCAACAATCCTGAAAAAAGAGATTGTGGTAGAGAACCTTCAAAAAAACGGATATACCGTTGTATATATTGGCGACGACAACGACGACATGGAGGCCATGCGCATGGCCGATATTGCCATAGCGGCAGGCATGACTCGCTCCCCGTCCAAAAGCCTGTTGCCAATATCCGATTATTTGATCTTTAACGAAAAAGCATTATGCCGTCAACTAAATCAGTTGTTATAAGTTGCGCCGGTGTCGGATCCCGGCTGGGACTCGGACAAACCAAAGCCCTGATTAAAATCAACGGAAGATCTTTAATATCCTGGCAACTGGAGATGTTTAAAGATGTTGAAGACTTGCGCATTGTGGTGGGGTATCAGGCAAACGACGTCGTGAACGAAGTACTGCAATACAGGGACGACGCGATCTTCGTGTTCAATCACCGTTACTTTGAAACAAAAACGGGCGCCAGTTTCTTCCTTGGAGCGCAACATGCCAACGAATATGTATTGGAATGGGACGGCGATTTGCTCGTCCACCCCGATGATGCGAGAAAAATACTGTCGGAAGAAGGCGAATTCATTTGTTACGCCCCAAAAGCCTCCGACGAAGCTATCTTTGTAAATACAGTCGAAGACGGCAAAGTGGTTTCATTTTCCCCGGAAAAAGGCGATTATGAATGGACAGGGCCGGCTTGTATCAGAAAAGACAAACTGGAATATTCTCCCTTTAACGGATTCAATCAGCTGGAGCCTTATTTGCCAATGAAAGGCATGAACGTAAGAGCATACGATATAGATACTTACCAGGATTATCAGCGTGTCGCCGAGGCAGTTAAGAACTGGTATGAATAACCGGACAGCATGGAAAACAAACAGGCAATAGAATATTGGCGGACAATGGCGTCCGCAAATCCGAATGAAAAGACGACAAAGGTGAATCCGGTCAATGATTACTCGCAAATCGACGCTGATTTTATCCTTGAATATGCCGGCAAGGATTCCGACATTCTGGATTTGGCAAGCGGTACGGGCTTGACAATAAACAAGTTTTATGACAAAGTCCATCACATCGACGCCGTTGAGCTATTTCCCGACTTCTCCGGATTTATAAAAGATTCTGCCAATATAACTGTTATCAATCAGGACGTCATGCAGTTTGAAACAGACAGGAAATACGATATAATTTCCATGTTTGGCATTGTGAGCTACTTTAATAGAAAAGAAAGCGTCGATCTGTATCGAAAGTATTCCGGTCTATTAAAACCCGGAGGGAAATTGATTGTCAAGAACCAGTTTGGAATAACAGAAGATGTAGAAATATCGGGCTTTTCCGAAGAATTGCAGCAAAACTATTTTTCTCAATACCGCCATTTGGATAAGGAAATAAAGATTTTGGAAGAAACCGGTTACCGTAACGTCGAAGCTTTCGATATCTACCCTCCGGAATGCAATAGATGGGAGAATACGCATTTTTATGCTATCGTCGCCGAAAAGTAGAAAAAACATTCGGGGATATTGACATGCCGGCGACCGTGGGATGATTGAGAACGGGCGACCGCAAAGGCAGGTAGTGCAAAACATTTATCTTTCCACAGAGGTATCACGGAAGCATACGCCGCCGACGTCCCGTTTTCAGCAGATAAAAAAGGACGTCAAAAACGGAGAGTATATCGTATTTCCGTTTGCGAATATCATTTATTATGGCTAATATTGCAACATATCAAGAAGCGGTCAGGTTATTCCGTTCATCTTTTATAACCGGTTGGTTGACAATCGCCGGGATATAAAATGACGATGTTGTTAACAGACCGATTATCAATTAATTTATAATAAAAACAGTCGTTTTCAGACAGTTTCGTAGATTGCCATGCAAGAAGATTTTTCAAAATACAATGGTGAAGGCACAGTCCTCCGTAAAGCCCAGACAAGGATGCTGGATATTCTGATAGAAGTAGACAAGATATGCAGAAAACATGATATCGCTTACTGGCTGGATGGCGGAACATGTTTGGGAGCAGTGCGGCACAAAGGGTTCATACCTTGGGACGACGATATAGACATTGCCGTCATGAGAAATGATTATAAGCGGCTGCGTAACATACTGAAAAGGGAATTGCCCGCAAATATGGCTTTTCAGGATGAAACCACGGAAAAACGATACCCTTCGAAACAGGCAAAGGTGAGGGACAGGAATTCTTGTTTTGAGGAAGCGGAGATTAAAGCTACTTTGAAAGAACAAGGTATTTTTATAGACATTTTCCCTATAGAGAAAGGATATGTAAAAGTGAAAACGTTCATTGATTTCTTTTATGGCCGGGCTTTCAGGCGGCTCAGGCGTCACGCCGGCAATAAAAAGGAATATATAGCGGCGCTGATGATGTGGCCGTTTGCATGCGCAATGGTAGGCGCCGCGCGTTTCTTCAATTTCCTGATTCCTGCCGGCAATCTGATATACGGCTATGGCATACCCACTTTAAACAAGTATCAGCTTCGCGCCGAAGACTTTTTCCCGACAAAGCCCGTCCTGTTTGAAAATCATGAATTTATGGCTCCTGCTAACCCCGACGCCTATCTTAAACTTTTGTATGGCGATTACATGCAAATTCCGCCCAAAGAGAAACGAAGGGTCCATGCTTCAACCATCAAATTCTTTGATTGAACCATGCACGCCGGCTTTCAGAGACCCATCTCCCTGAACAGTTCCGTTTCCAGCCGCTTGGCTTTCTCCACCGAATCCGGATTTTCCGGGTCTATACCGTATTTGGAAGGAGCAGGTATTACAAGTTCAGCGCCCAAGGGTATGTTATTCGGATCGTTGATCACGTCTTTGTTCTCCTCATGTATATAGACCCAAAAAGATTTGTGTCCGTAATATTTCAGGGCGATATTACGAAGCGTATGCCCTCTTCGGATGGTTTCTGTCGCCAATGGTTGGGAAGAGTCTAGCGGCTGGGCAGTTGTCGCTGTAGCCTGTTCGGATTCAACGTTTTGCAGTTCCGGTTCATTCGTTACCGGTGGTATGGTATCCCCTGTCAGGGTCGAATCCCGCTCATTCGCTAAAGAATCAACAGGAGTCTTTTTGTCAAAAACAATCACGATCTTTTCGCTATTGTCTATGGGCGGTTTTCCTGTTAAAAAGGCTTCCAGTTCCCGGAAGTAGTATCCGCCGACCACAAACGTCGCAAGGGCAAGGAATATAATAACACACAGAGAGATAAAACGTCTACGCTTCGACTTTCGCCTGTAATTGTAAAACACGGTATCTATATCCGTACTTGCAGAAGCCTTGTCGATAGCGCGGCTTGATATGGCTTCAGATTCTTTCCGAACTGGAGCATCCGTACCGGGAATATCTTCTGCCGGCGCTTCCTCGTCCAATGAGTTTGAGTCCGTCTCTGTTCCCGTATTTTCTTCTACGGCTTTATCCTCCGGTTTTTCAGGTATGGCAATAGCGATTCCGTCCTCCACGCTTACTGCATCGGACGCCTCCTCCTGTTCTTCCGCCATGCCTTCGTCTGTTTCACTCTCTACATTTTCGAAAGAAACTCCATCCTTGAGGATTATGCTTTCGAAATGGGCGAAAGGTCTGTTAATGGCTTCCTTAAGCGACTTGTCAGGAGTAAAGCCAAGTTTGTAATGGGCAGGTATTTCGATAGCCTCCCCGGTATTTACATCCACGCTTTTACGCGCGTTCACCTTTATCAATTTGAATACTCCGAAATCTTTGATCCTCACAAAATCATCGCTTTCGATACTTTCCGAAATAATGGCAACAAATTCACGCAGGAAAATTTCCGCTTCCTTCTTCGTTATATTCCGTTTCTTTGCCAGAAGGTCTATCAGATCCTGTAGGCCAAGCCGCTCATTCATTTACTTCCAAATTTTTGAGGTTATCTTTTATTGTTTGTCCTGGACGAAAAGCCAACGATATCTTGGGAGGTACAAGGAAACGTTGTTTTGACACGGGATTAACCGATATGCGCTCTCCTTTTTTCTTTGTTTCAAAAAGACCGAAGCCCTGAATATTGATCGGATTTCCGCTTTCAAGATTGCCGTTAATAATGGAAACTGTAGCTTCCAGCGCTTCGGATGTTTGCCGTTGCGTCCATCCCAACCTTTTAGCCAGCGCCGCTATTAATTCCTGGTTTGTCATAGCATTTGGATTTTAAATCGCTTCCCCATACAGGTCGAATGGCTGGGCGCCCGATATCCTGACGCCGTAAAATTCCCCCGTATCAAGCGCCTTGTTTTTCTTGATCAAAACTTCGGGGTCTATTTCCGGCGAATCATATTCTGTACGGCCAATATAATAACCGGGTTCTTCCCTGTCTACAATTACTTTGATGGTATCCCCTATCTTTTGTTCGTTGATATCAAGAGAAATTCTCTCCTGCAAAGCCATCAGCGCATCCATGCGTTCCTGTTTCACGGCGTCGGGTATTTCATCTCTGTAGCGAGCATGGGAATATGTCCCGTCTTCGTGCGAATAAGGGAAAGCCCCCATTCTTTCGAAACGCATATCCCCAACGAATTGCAACAGCTCCTCAAAGTCTTTCTGCGATTCGCCCGGATGCCCTACCATAAGGGTGGTACGGATATGAATGCCCGGAACTTCTTTCCTGATGTGTTTCAGAAGGTCGAGAGTCTGCCGCCTTGTAATATTGCGGCGCATCCTTTTCAGCATATTGTCATTGATATGTTGCAAGGCTATATCCAGGTATTTGCAAACATTCTCATTTTCGCGCATTACCCGCAATAAATCGAGAGGAAAGTTCGCCGGATATGCATAATGCAAACGTATCCATTCCACGCCTTCAATTTTGGCTATACGGTCTATCAACTCCGGCAGTTTGGCCTGCTTGTAACTGTCCAAACCGTAGTACGACAGATCCTGCGCAATCACCTGAAACTCTTTCACCCCGGAAGCCGCAAGACGCCTCGTTTCCTCCTCTATCTCTTCTATCTGTCGCGACCGGTACTTGCCTGTCATAACGGGGATGGAACAATAGGAACAAGTGCGGTTACAACCTTCCGATATTTTCAGATAAGCGTAATGCGACGGGGTGGTTATATTGCGCTCCAGGGCCAACTCCTTACGATACGACTTGCCCAGATCCGAAATAAGAGTTTTCCAGCCAAACTTCCCGTAAAAGCCGTCGACTTCCGGTATTTCAGCCTTCAGTTCCTCCATATATCTATCGGTAAGGCAACCCATGACAAACAACTTGTTTAATCTTCGTTCTTTCTTTGCCTCGGCAAACGCAAGGATCATATTGATGGACTCTTCCTTCGCATCGCCGATAAAGCCGCATGTGTTTATGACAACAATCTCGCCCTCCGACTTGTCGGGATCATGTTTCACTGTGTAACCACTAGCCAGTAGCTGCCTCATCAATAACTCGGAGTCCACCAAGTTTTTCGAACAGCCAAGCGTAATAACATCTATCCTGTTTTTCTTCATTTCTTATTCTCCAAAGAGGCTGTCGACAAATTCACGGCGCCTGAACGCCTGAAGGTCGTCAATCCCCTCCCCTAAACCTATATATTTCACAGGTATTTTAAACTGGTCCGAGATGCCAATTACAACGCCTCCTTTTGCCGTACCGTCCAGCTTGGTGATAGCCAGGGCTGTAACATCGGTGGCGGCAGTAAATTGCGTGGCTTGCTCAAAAGCATTTTGCCCGGTAGAGCCGTCGAGCACAAGTAATACTTCGTGAGGAGCCCCCGGAACCACTTTATCCATGACCTTCTTTATTTTCGAAAGTTCGTTCATAAGTCCCGCTTTGTTGTGCAAGCGACCCGCCGTATCTATAATCACAACATCGGCATTATTCGATTTTGCCGAACTCAGTGTGTCAAAAGCCACAGAGGCAGGGTCGGATCCCATTGCCTGTTTGATTACAGGAACACCGACACGTTGCCCCCAGATCACCAGTTGTTCTACAGCGGCGGCGCGAAAGGTATCGGCTGCGCCCAAGTACACGGATTTGCCGGCTTGCTTGAACCGGTTGGACAATTTGCCTATCGTAGTCGTTTTGCCAACCCCGTTAACTCCCACAACCATAATAACATAAGGTTTCAAGTCACCGGGAATGGAAAAATCTTCATTGTCCACGGCATTATCCCCGGTCAGGAGATTTGCGATTTCCTCCCTGAGCAGGTTTTTCAGTTCTTTATCGTCTACATACCTGTCTTGCGCGGCACGCTTTTCGATACGTTGAATGATCTTCAACGTAGTGTTTACGCCTACGTCAGACATGATCAGCGCCTCTTCGAGCCGGTCGAGCACATCATCGTCTACTTTCGATTTCCCCGCAACAATGCGCGACAATCTGGAGAACATCGATTCTTTGGTCTTTTCCAGACCTTTATCCAGCGTTTCTTTTTTCTGTTTCGAAAAGAAATCAAATAATCCCATACACTTATTGTTTTTGATTATGGAACGGGGCAAATCAGTCTTTACCAAATCGTGTGAACGGGCTGATCCTAACCTTTTGCAAATCTACAAAACGGGTAATAAAAAACCTCCCCGCATGAGAATGAAGGAGGCATTTTAAATATTTTTAACTATCTTATCTGGCGAAATAATCTTTCACCGATTCATTTGGAACCATTTCCTCTTTAAATGTATAAGCGCCTGTCTTGGGCGATTTTACCATTTTGATTACTTTAGCATAATTACGACCGTCTTTTGCAGAGGGGTCTCGATAACCTGCGACTGTTTTCTTTGCCATGGCCTGTCTTGTTTTACTTGATTTCTTTATGTACGGTTACTCTTCTCAATACGGGATTGTATTTCTTCAATTCCAGTCTTTCCGTAGTATTCTTTCTGTTCTTTGTGGTGATGTAACGGGACGTACCCGGCATACCGCTGGTCTTGTGCTCTGTGCACTCCAATATTACCTGGATTCTGTTTCCTTTTGCTTTCTTGGCCATTTCCTGTTCCTCCTAATCGTTAAGCATTTAAATAACCGTTTACGGCCGCTTTTTTGATTGCGGCGTCCAATCCGATTTTATTGATCGTACGAAGCGCTGCCGCTGAAACCTTCAGGCTGATCCAACAATTTTCTTCTACCCAGAAGAATTTCTTTTTAAAAAGATTGACGTTAAATTTTCTCTTCGTCTTTTTGTTTGAGTGAGAAACATGATTGCCAACCATAGCTTTTTTTCCTGTAATTTGACAAATCTTGGACATCGCTATTGTGTTTTATATGTTTATTTTTTTACTATATCTCCAATTCGGGTTGCAAATTTAGTTATATTTTTCAAACCTGCAAACATTTGTACCCTTAAAGTTCCCCGCCGCAAAAAAATAAGTTCAACAAACGTCCTGTATGATGCATTTATATGCAACATTTTTAAAATATGATGCTTTTATATGTATCATTTTTTAATTTTGCATACAATTATGAATAACAAACGCATACTCATCACGGGCGCCAGCGGCTTTATCGGCAGTTTTCTTGTTGAAAAAGCTTTGGCGAAAGGATATGAAACCTGGGCAGGTATCCGCGAGAGCAGCAGTCGCGAATATTTGCGGGACAGTCGTATCCGGTTTATTGATCTTGTCTTTAATGATAAAGATAAATTAGCTGGACAACTATCCGAATTTGCTTCCCAACACGGCAAGTTCGACTACATCATCCACAACGCAGGCGTGACCAAATGCCTGGACCCGGATGATTTCGACAGAGTCAATTTCCGGTATACAGCCAACTTTATAGACGCCCTGAAAACCGCCGGCGCGACGCCTGACAAATTCATACTGATGAGCAGCCTCAGCGCTTTTGGAACGGGCGACGAGGAGAATTACACCTCTGTCAAAGCGACTGATACGCCTAACCCCAATACGGCGTACGGCAAAAGCAAACTCAAAGCCGAAACGTATCTGCAGGCAACAAACGGCTTCCCATACATCATTTTACGTCCGACAGGAGTATACGGTCCCCGTGAAAAAGACTATTTCCTGATGCTAAAGACCGTAAAATCGGGACTGGACGTCGGCGCGGGTTTCAAACCGCAACACCTCACTTTTATATATGTAAAAGATCTCGTTGAGGCCGCTTATCTGGCCCTTGAAAGCAAAATACAGGACGGAGCGTACTTTGTCGCCGACGGAGATGTATATACGGACAAGCAATATACGCAACTCGTAAAGGAAACTATCGGGAAGAAGCATGTACTCAGCCTGAAAATCCCTTTATGGCTGTTAAAAATCATCTCTGCAATAGCAGAAGACATATCCGGATTAAGAAAGAAGCCCTCGACCCTGAACAGGGATAAATACAAAATAATGAAGCAGCGCAACTGGGAATGCGATATCGCGCCTCTTGTCAACGATCTGCATTTTTCTCCCGGATACAACCTGAAGCAGGGGCTGAAAGAGTCCCTGAAATGGTATATGGAAAACGGATGGTTATGAGCGAAAGGGCGCAAGGCGTATCACAAAGGACACGAAGCGCTTTTCCTTGTGTCCCTTGCGACATGCTTCGTATTCTTTGCGTTAAATGAATTTGGACGTTTGTAACTACCCGGTTGTTTTGTTGGAAAAATCAGGTGGAAACGAGGTTCTTTGCCATACCTTCCGTGCGCAAAACCATGTCGTGCACGGTGTAAACAGATCCTAAATCTTGTTCAATTCGTCTGTTAAAGCCCTTCTGCCCGAGTATATGTTCCTTAATTGCCGAATCAGATCCATAGCCATTGGCCGGGCTCCCAGTATCATCATTCGCTGTATATACTGGCATGCGATTTGGTAATATGTCCGTCCCATATTATGCTCCAGATAAGAGAGAATACGCGTCTTGTAGAGAGACGCCAACTCGTTTGAATAAGAATCCGCCAAATACGGCTCCGCTTCGGCAATCCGTTCCAAACTGGTATTTTGCTGGAGTAATTCAAGTAATTTATCCCAATATTCCTCCCATATATACAGTTGCGAAATACGTTCATAATCGCAGCTGAAGTCTTTCTTTTTAATGCCGGTAACAAGACCTTCAAAAAAAACATCCCATTGATCGCCGGGGATCAAGTTTTTAAGTATGTCATAATAATATTTAAGCGGGTGATACTGTCCGTTCGAATAAGTCAAAAAGTAACGTGTCAATAGAATGATATTTTCCGTATCGTTGGCTTCCTGATAAATTATCAACAGATAATTCCGCCATTGGTCGGCTAATCCCGGAGCATCCTGCCCGTCTTTAATTACGCCCTCGTTAGCCAGTTTACATGCCTTTGCATAATCCCTCCTGCTCAGCGCGGCTTCGATCAACCTGATCCTAAACTGCGAATTGGAAAGATTATTTTCCATGTACCGGATCACGGCTTCGGCGTTTTCTGTTTTTTGAATGAGATCCAGCATCAATTGTTGTGATCTTTCATAATCCCAGTCCCATTTGTTATCGCTCGGCTTTATTTTCCCCAGTACTGCCTTTATGCGTTCTTTTTCCCGGGCGGTTTCCAGAAGTTCAATAGCAAGACTGATTATTTTGAAATGCCAGTCCCAGCCTTTAAGCGTATTGTCTTCGAACAAAGAGACCAGATGATCGAATAGCTCTTCGTGTTGCGTTTTATCCAGATCCATCTTTGTGAGCATCTCAAAAATTTCAAATGCACACTCGATACTGCCCCCGATTTCACCGTTGCTATCGTCTGCGTTGTAATTCAGCAGTTGCACCATTTCTTCTACAATAGCCAATGCCGCAAGCACAGCCATCCGGATCTTTCCTTCCTCCAAATTCCTTTTTGCTTCTTCAGCTATTTCACAGACAGCGCGCCCAAGAAGCTTTGCATCCGAGTAGCCGACAAAACCGTGCCTGTCCGAATAAGTATTTATCAATAACCGCACCTGCTTTGTATATAATTCTTTTGATACCGTAGATATGAGATGGGCGTGTTCCGCCACAAACAATTTCCTGAACCGGTCATCATTTGCACAGATATTGCCGACGAATATTTTTAAGGCCTCGTGCGATAAAATTTCAAGAAGTTCTTCGGTTATGGGTTTTTCTTTCGACTTGTTTTGTTCTTTTTTCACCGTTTCCAATACGTCTTTTTGCAAATAGAATAACGCGGCAACCACATGTTTGCATATAGAGCCTCCATCATACAGGCAATCACATTCGAAATCAGTGACGACATTTCCATTAACGGCCAGATTAACAACATATACTTCCGAATCGGTCACGGTTATTTCATATTCTCCATCTCCAAACTCGTCCACCTCCGTGACATATCCTTTTTTGAAACAGTCAAATCCCCGTTTCAAAACCGTTTCGTCAACCTGTTGTTCAAATTCATCCAATAATATCTCCATCCTTTTATTTTTCATGATTGTAATAACTGTTTCCTGACAAGCTGTTCTTTCTGTGATTGCTTGAAGTCAAACTGATTTTGCCTGTATTGGCTGTCCTCGACGATAAATCCGAAGCAGTGGAACGGTTTTCCTTTAGAGACAACATTCCACAAACGTTTTTACAGTATCATTACCGGCGATACAGCTTTCTGTAATATCTTCCATAAACTTAAACATTGCTATGATAGATCCATGCGGACAAAATTTTCCCGACTTTCTGCTTTATTGTGCACTTCCCGACAGGAGTCATCAAAATATTCAACCGCAAAAGCGCCACATGATCTCTCCAGTACATTTTCAAACTTCAGTGTATCAACATTGAGATGGCGGATCATACCCCTACCTGTTTCTTCGGCTATACTATACTCTTTCCTGTTTCTTTTGGATACTTTTGAGAAATCCACCGTGTTCGTTTAAGTTAAATATCTTTTAAATAAACATTTGTCTCGTCTATGTTAAAGGCGTCAGCGTCCCAAACGTCTTCTTCGTCCAATCCGAGCCACTCCCTGTATTCGTCAGCCTGATCGCCGGTTGGATCTGTTTTGAAAACATTTTTTATATCCTCGTATCCGTATGTGCCGCCACAGTCTTCGGGAGGACAAGCTCCTTTACCCGAAAGGCAGACGGCCTTCTTTTTTTTATCGTCTGTAATTGACTCCAAAGTGATCTTGTGTACCCACTCATCGCCAAAATCATAGACATACAGCAAATTCTGGCCACTGCTTGTGAAAATTTCGGAGAGCTTGATCTTTGAGGCGTCATCCTGCATATCTTCAAAAAAAATGGAATCGAAAAGGTCATCTTCCAATGGCGCCGATATGCAAATATTACTCCGGTATTCTTTGTCTTTAAACTCAAACATGTGATAATCTTCCCACCCGAACGCGGCTTGTATCACTTTGTGAAACTTAAAGAACGTGAAGCTCGACGGAACAGCAATTTTCCTCCATACCGGAGGTTTGGTTATGCCCAGGATCTGAATTTTGAATTGGAATACCATAATATTTCGGGTTTTAAAAAATTATTTCCAAAAATACAATATTTTGTCTTAAAAATACAGTACAGCGAAAACTAATATTTCAAAAAACGAGATTCTGTTGAAAAATTAATTGGAAACAGGTATCAAGGGCATGAGTAATGAGGTTGGGGGATTATATGATATTCCATTGCTACTGAGTCCCCAAGCGATAGATCGCCGCCCGCAAAAAGTAACAGCTATCGGTAGAGGGGCTTAAAATCAGTATATTTGCAAAAAGAAAAAATTTCGCGCATTGAAACCGAAACAACA
>JAISSD010000198.1 GCA_031273295.1 Prevotella sp. | reverse complement strand
ATCTCGAAGAATGTTTCGGAGCCAGACTCCTGGTTGTCATTGTCCGGATTGCCGTCGGAAGTCAGGTTGTTTATATCGAACCGCGCCACCCGGTGACGCAGGACAATCGTCTGGGACGGAAGGGTAGAGGGGGACAAGCTCTCTATGGTTGTATAGCCCACCATCAGCATGTTGCTCCCGGAAACCGGATCGGTACCGGTATTGGTTGCAACTGCAGAGGTAAAGTCGTCGATAGTGGTCTGGCCGACGACAAAGTTATCCGTGATGTTGCCGCTGACGTTGGCAACGGCATAAAATGTATAGTTGGCATTGTTCGATGTAAAGTCGTTCACATCGAAAATTACCGATCTGTCGCCGGCTTCCGTCCAGGACGCCGATTTCCTTGCCTTCAACACACCGTCCGAATCCTCGAACATGTAAATTGTAACGTCGTTAATCGCGGCTTCGGCGCCGACCGCATCCACAGGGCTGTTTTCGTCTGCGGTTGCACCGGCATAAGTCACGCTTCGACCGGGAGCGGGAAAACTGAAGGTCAAAGTCCCTGTCTGTCCAATTGTCTCCGGCCTGGAGACAGACTCCTCGCTGCTGCAACCGGACAACAATCCGGCGGCAAGAAGAGCTACTGAAATAATCGCTTTTTTCATAAGTTTTGAATTTTGTTAATGAATTTTATTTATGATAATTTTATCCAACAAATATATTCAATCCGGGCGGATACTTTATTACAGATTTCCGCCTTTTTATATTCAATTAGCGGAATTTGAAACGGGGATCAAAAAAGAAATTTTTTGTGTCCTTTGTGATACGCTTTGTGTTCTTCGTGTTAAATGAATTTGGCCGTTCATGTGTCAGGACACAGGTTTCGTTCCTGCCTCGTTGAATGACTGTTTTTTCAGTGGTAGCCAAATCCAGGCGCTTTTTCATGTTGTTTCTTAATTCTGATGAACTGATGACTCTGATAGCTTTATTTTTTTTATTGTACGTTATAGTGTACAAATACAGTGATTATTTTCATGAGATGCAACCTGTACAGTGTTTTGTTTTTTACCGGAGAGCCTGTTTAAATTCGATTTGTTCGGGATGATAAAACGGTGAAAATGCAAATAACAAACTTTTTTATCTTTGAATTTTAATTATTTTTGTTGATCTAATTTGGTTGTGGCTCTTTGATTTGTGATTTGCTTTTCAATATCACATTGGGATATTCTCTTTCTGTTCATTATCTTTGTAGTGTTCAAAGTTTGTGAACAAAGATATTTAATGAACAAGCGTATGCGTTTTGAAGAAAAATACATATTGGAAAAGGCTGTGTACAACTTGAATGAACAGATTAAGCCGGATGAAGCAACCTTGATTACTCTTGGTGGCAATGAAAGCCGTATTGATGGCATTGTGCAAATAAGAGGTATTGACTTTGTTTGTGAAGCAAAAGGAAATATTACCAATGCCAACGCAAATATCGTACTCCGGCAATTAATAGAGCAAAAAAAACGACACAACAAACCCTTATTATTGGTAGTAAAATACATTTATCCCGAATTAATGAATGAATTTTCCAATCAGGGCATTAATATCCTTGACTGTGCAGGCAATTGTTTTATTAGGCAGGATAATCTTTTATTAATAGTGAAAGGCCAAAAGAATGTACTGACAAAAGAAGCGGCTGGCCGAGCTTTTCAGGAAACAGGGATAAAGCTGATTTTCCATTTTCTTATATACCCTGAAAGCGTAAACCTTCCTTATCGCACAATTCAGGAAAAAACCAATATTTCTCTTGGCGCAATAAAAAATGTCATGGAAGAATTAACGGCGAGTCATTTTATCCTGAAAACCAATCAGGGACGCTTTTTGAAAAACAAGAAAAAACTGTTGGAACGCTGGGTTACGGCATATAACCAAACGCTGAAACCGAAATTGTTACTTGAGCAAATGACATTCCGTAATAATGAAAAGCGAAATAAATGGTTGACTATGACTTTGCCCGAAGGAATGTATTGGGGAGGTGAATCAGGTGCAAACCTGATAGATAATTACTTGTATCCGGGTACATTTGATATTTATTCGGAAGTTCCGGCTCGAATGCTTTTGCCGACAGGTTTTGTTGTCCCCAAAGAAGATAGTGAAATAAAAATATATCAAAAGTTTTGGCTCGACAAACCGAAAGAAGGTATAGTTCCACCGTTATTGATTTATGCAGATTTAATGGGAAGCGGTAATAGCCGCTGTTTGGAAATGGCTCAAAAAATTTATGAACATGAATTTTCAGATTTCGAGTAAGAAAATAGGCAATCCGTTATTGATAGAGTTGTTGAAAAAACTGGTAGATTGCTTTGATACAATCGGTTTACCTTTTTATGTTATTGGGGCGACAGCACGCGATATTATTATCCGGCAATTAATTGATATTGCTTCTCAACGAAGAACGCAAGACCTTGATATTGCGATTGCTATCCCGGATTGGGATAAATTTGAAGCAGTTTCAAAGATATTGATAGCAGCAGGATTGGAAAAATCCGTACATCAACATCAGCGTTTCCATATGGGAGGTTATGTCTTGGATATTGTTCCTTATGACGGTGTTGCCAAAGAGGATGATAATATTTATTGGCCTCCGGAAGAAAATATTGCCATGTCGGTCAAAGGATTTGATGAGGTTTTGCAAGATGCAATAACTGTAAACATTGATGGCGATTTTGATATTAAAATTGCATCCCTGCATGGTTTATTCCTGTTGAAGTTCAATGCATGGTTAGACCGGAATCAAAAAACGAGCAAGGATGCGGAAGATATGTGTTTTATTATTGAAAATTATTTTGACGCAAATATTGAGCGTAAATTTCCATCGAAAAAATATACCAAAGTATATGACAGGGAAGATTTTGATACATACATGGTTGGAGGCGTTTGGCTTGCTTATGATTTGCTTCCTTTATTGAATCCTGACCAACTTGCTTTTTATGCAAACAGGATTCAGGAAGAAATTGATAAAGAAGAAAATAGTCGTCTTATCAATCAGATATTAGAACACAGAAGCAGTTTGTCTTATAATTTGGTAATAAAAACTTGGCAAGAAATTGCGAATATATTTGATGCAGGGCGATGACAGTTGTGACAAGCGAATATTTTACGAGGGCGTTTATTTTGAATCACATAAATCAGGGTTCAGACTTTTTCAATTTTCATTTTTTTCGCTTCGCATGATTTCAAAATAACATTCTGTCAGGGGTAGGGGCGCACCTGTGTCCGCACCCTGTGTGCGGTCTGCGTGCGTCCCTGATTCGCAACCGGGAACCGGATCAAAACATATCGGAATAAATTGTCAACAATCCCGCAAGACTGCAAGACAGTCTGTTTTATATCTCAAAACCTGATTCTTGAAAAATCCAGACAAATTCTGAAATTCAGAAAAACAGTATGTAAAGAACCGGAATTACAAGCCCCAGGATCAAATACCATTTCCCATGACCGGCAATACCGTTTTTCCCTTTTATCATCACAAGGCCCGACAAGGCAAAGAAAACAAGAGATACGGCGAATAGATCAGCCATTACGCTCCAGCCTTTCACTTGATTGTAGTGCAATTTGTTTATCCAATAAATAAACCGGCGTTTGCTATGCTTTTCATAATCCAACGCTCCGGTAACCGAATTGTAAACTCCAACTCCGCCTTCCAGCATCAGGCGGAGATGCTGTTCGTCTATTGGCAGGATCTTTCGCAAAGGCGGTACATTTTTCCGGTCGTTCCACCAAAATGCCAGTTCTTGGGAACTCAATCCTTTTTCGGCTTGTAAAGCGACGTCCTCGGTGCGGAAAGCGGGGTCTTTCCCTTCCATGTGATTTAGCAGGATCCCTGAAATCGCATAAACAAGGCTGACCCCAACCATCAGAAAACCCAAGTCCCGATGAATGATCCGTACCCAACGACGAAAGGTATTACATTTCGACGACATTATATTCTTCTCCATCCATGTAATAAATGGCGTAATAGTCTTTATTGTTCTTTTTCATCCAGTCGCGCATTTCATTGATGTTGGCAAGTTCGGCCTGACATGTTTCGGCAGAACCGTCTTCCTTCAACTTCTTTTCGTTCACATCCTTTTCGTACTGATCGATATACTCTTTCGTCAAACGGCGTTCTTTTACCACGCCGGTGATTGCCAGTTCAGAGCCTACCAGTTCCCGGTTGAATCCTCCGATATTTCCCTTGGCTTCCACGCGCATGGATACATTTTCATTGTTTCCTACAATGAAACAGCGTTTGCCGGAATGTTTACAGGTATGCGTCACACTGCCTGTGACGGTCACTTTTTTATCAATCAGCCGATCGGCTACAGCAAGAAGGCTGTCTAAAGGATAAACAGCGACGTCAGAAGATTGTGCAACGGTAGTAGAATCCGTATCGCCCCCTTTGTTTTCCGAACTTTTGTTTGTACAGGAAGCCAGACAAATAGCCATTATGGCCAACAACATCATTTTTTTCATATACTTATCTGTTTTTAAAATTAGGTAAAATTAACAGGGCTATTAAACCCGCCACACCGGTTAAAAGAATATAGATCCCGTTAAAAATTTTTCTCTTCGGAGAATCGGACACAAAGATAACAATTAATAACGCCAAAACTATATTCGCGGCAAATCCATAGATACCGGTATAATGAAAATAGGGCCGTATGTAGCCGCTTTCCGGTTTTTCGAGCGTTAAATACAGAGGGAAAGCCCATTTCGATACAGTATCCCATTTGCCGGGCGTACGGGCAATAGCGTGTTCGCCGATCCGTTTGAGAGTTTCGGCGTCCAATGCATAATTTTTCTTTTCGAGTGGAGTTACGACAGAGATTGTCCAATCGAACATGTTGCCCATCAAGATCACCTCGTCTTTTTGCATATCGATCGGGGCGATATCCAGCTGCAGCGTTTTATAGTTGGCTCCGTCGTTTTCGATGATATGGATCTCTCCCTGTTTACTGAAAAGGAATCCGTAGAACCGCTTATCGGCAACCTCCAGCATCGAGAAATAAGAAACCTGTATTTTTTCTCCAATCCTTGTATTTTTTACATAAGGACGGTTATTGACCATCTTCAAATGAAATAATTGATCATTGGCGTCCAAAATAAAGTAACCTTCATCATAAGGCTTGCGGGGGTTCGGATTCCCGGCGAGCCACCGAGCCGGATACTGAAAGCCTTCCTTGTCCAATGCCTGCCGGAAAAGTTCGCTCTTTTCCGTTTCCAGCGTATTGGTTTTCGCATCGATAAATTCGATATTGTTTTTCAGGCGAAAAACATCGTCAGGGATCTCCAATCCCACGCGCTTGGGCATGCTTTCGAAAAGAATATAGAGCCCGTTGACAGGAGCGCCGACGTCTGATGGCTTGTATCTGTAAACAACAGATTTGGAGCGAAGTATCTGCGGAGTGATCTTTTTTCCGTTGATGCTGTCCGGCAGCTTTCCGTCAGTCATCAACTGACGATAGTTTAACATCGGTATGAGAGAGTCGAACTGTTCCGTGCTGTATTTATTCCCCTTTAGATCTTCCATCGGGAACTTTTTGTTCTTGTAATCGATCAGGCAGATCTCTTTGAGGATGGTACTGTAATAAACAAACGGATACTGGTCGGAGACGTATGTCGCCTTGTGCAACAATGCGGGAACGCCCCACATCCCGATCAATGTGACGAACAACAGGATAATTATATGTATATTGTTTTTAAACTTCATTTCTGTAACTTTCTATAAATTAATATTCCTTTATTGCGCCCCGTCTTTGAACCGGTACATCGAATGGAAGGGAAAGAAAAAGCAAAGAATCAGCAGGACTGCCAGATACGGGATAAATGGCGCATAAGCTCCGGAAACAGAACGTATGAACAGGAAAGTAAAGAAACCGACAGAAGCCAAAGCATATCCTGTCCGTTGCCGCCATACCGGTTCCATACTTATCCATGAAGCAAATAAATAACCGAAAACGCCGGCAAAGAAGTGTGGCAAACTATTCCATATCATGGCTTCTATAATTTCCGCAGGATAATAGAAAGAAAAGAAAAACGATAGCAGAAGATAGCTTGACAGAAAGATAAACAATAAAACGCTCAGGCCAAACAAAAGCAAGACAGTCAGGATCTTCGTTTCGGTCAAAGGCAAGTGCAATGTCAGTTTCAGGCGTTTGTCGGACATCTCCGGTACAAATTGAGAAATACCCAGCAGGAGGCCGGACAGTACCGGAAGCCATTGTGCAAAACCGGGAAGGACAGGCATATCTTTCAGTATGATGTTTGACCAGGTTTGTACGGCGCCGCCCACGCGGAACAGTTGCCCTGTGTTTATCAGCGCGTAAAAGATCATTGCAACAAAGATAACCCCGATCAATGTAACCGCACGCCGGGTTTTAATCCATTCTTTAAATAAAAGAGCTTGTATCATATTCTGTTTCTTTTTAATATTTACCTGTCAAACCAATGAAGGCGTCTTCCAGTGTAAGCGCCTCTTCTTTTATGCCGCCGGCGCCGAAAGAGCTTAACTTCCGGGTCACCGTTTCTATCGTGTCGAAGGAATAAGTTTCCCATGCCGAGCCTATCCGTTCCGTATTCCACAGACCTTCCACGTCCCCAATCCCGTCTGCTTCCGCCGTAAAGCGGTATCGTTTAAACCTGTCCATGATGTAGCTTGCAGGCTGGTGAAGCAGGATCTTTCCATAGTCCAGAATAATACAGTCGTCGATCAACATTTCCATATCCTGAATGATATGGGATGTGAGAAAGATCGTTTTGCCTTCCGCCGTTACATATTCCCGCAGATATTCGATGAATAAACGGCGATAACCGGGGTCCAGCCCCATGGAGAAATCGTCCAGAATGAGCAAATCGGGATTTTGTGCGAATAACAACCCTAAAGCTACCTGTGAACGTTGTCCGCAAGACATTGTACTTATTTTCTGGGTTTTCGTTACCTGCAATTTTTTCAACAATTCGTAATAAGCATCCCGGTCCCAATTCGGGAAAAACCTGCTGTAGAATTTTTCGATTTGCGTGACATTAAGGTAGGCGTGCTGGATATGGCCTTCAAGCAAAAGGCCTATACGGGCTTTGGTCTGCGGCGTAAAATGATCCATCTCTTCTCCGAAAATCCGGCAAACGCCCGATCGCGGACGCAGATATCCGTTGAGGATATTTATAATTGTTGTTTTTCCGGTTCCGTTCTTCCCGAGCAAACCGAGTATCTTGCCTTTTTTGACCTCGAAACTTAAATCTTTGTAGATAAGTTTTGCCCCGTAATAGTGCGTTATCCGGTCACACTGAATAATTGTATCCATAACTGATTGTTTTATGATAGTCTTTCTTTGTATGATCTTCCTTTTTCTTGTTCAGGCTTCATTAAGAAACCGTCTGAATTTTCCACAAATATTTTCTTGCGGGAATGTGTTTATTCATTAATTTACGATATATGGCGCCATCGGATTCTAAAAGCCGACTCCTACCGAGAGAGACAACTCGTTAAAAGTTTTTCCGATGTATTCGGTAGAAAACGCCTTTGTCAAAGCGTAATTCAATTGCGCATATCCTTTCATCCTGTCTCGAAAAAGCCTGGAATAACGAAAACCGATATTTCCGCGGATACGTTCCGTCGTTAAATATTCGAATTCCCTGTAGATATAGCGATCCAGGCTGGCCGAATTGACCTGACCCTGCGAGGAATCATGAGTTCCATCCATCTTTTCGTTTCCGCCTCCTGAAATATAGCAGAGTTCCAAAGCAAGACTGTACTGATTCAGCGATCTTATGATATTACGACCGGCAGATATTCCCGCTTTCCACTGGTTAATATCCTGTTTCCGGTAATCCGGATAAAGCGAAACAGTCTGTTTCATATTATTCGATTCGGCGTTTGCGCTCAATACCCATACCGGCAGATGATCCTGTATGCCGAGATATGCCGTATATTTTCCTCCGAGTTTTCGGACAGTCTTGCGCAGTACCTGTACCTGTCCTGAATAATTGATCACGCTGGTTCCGTTGGGAGACGTGCTTGGCTGATATGAATTTTCATAATTGTAGAGCGACTCCCGGCTTGCATTGAACGAAAACGTATGCCGGTCTTTTTTATTCAGCAGAGACAAGTTTCCCCGATATTCGGTTATATTCGAATCATGTTCGGTATAAACAATACTGGATGTTCCCCGCTTGCCAAAAAAACCGTCGCGCCGTTTCAGGCTTAGTTCATTAAAAAACAGTATCTGCGGGCCTGGCGTCAAATTCAATTGAAGGGACGCCCCCTGATATTCTTCAAATAATGGTTTCTGGACGTCCGGGTCCGTATAACTGTCGCCTCTGTTGAACCGCTCCTGATGGCCGTAAAAAGCGCCAAAACTGATCAATGAATTGAATTGCCGGTCTTTATTCCCGTATGATTGAAAGCGTATTTCCTCCAGCCTGCGCCGGTATATATAGTTAACTCCCGCTTCCCAGAACGAAGATCTGCGGTAAACCGTCCCCAGGGAGAAAGTCATATCCAGTTCTTTATTCTCGTGACGCAGATCCCGAAACTTGGCATAATTGGAGGCTTTGTAATCAAGCTTTGCCCCGACATTCAATCCGCGGGAAAGTTCTATACTGAATGCTCCGGTAAGATGATATGTATCCAAAGCTTTTTTCCCGCATGTGCTATCCGCATATTCAACAATATCGAATGGATTTTTATAAGGGTCTATAAAAGCGGATCCCCCCATATTTTTACCTTCGAAACGGCTGTATTTTACATTTCCGTAGAAAACCGTCTTCGGGTTTAACCGGTACAGGGACTTGACTTCGCCTCCGTATTCGAGATTGTCGTCCGACTGGAAGTAGTTTATCAATCTACCGTCTTTTTTATTGAAATATATTTCTGCATACGAGAGGCTGTTAATGGTAAAAGAATAAAGCCCGGCCGCATTGTCGGAATGCAGCCAGGTATTTGATTCATGTACATACTCATAACTCTCCCATCCTGTTTTTTCGGATTGGGCTACCAATACCTCCGGACAATACAATCCGGGAAGAAGTAAAACAACAGTTATAATCCGTACCTTTCCAAGCATTATTTATTTCTGTTAATCAGTCCTTTAATGAAGCTTTTCTGCGTTGATGGAAATCGTTGGTGGCGTTATTGGTATCTTTGTATATGATACGCGCCCCGTTCTTGATTGAAGCTTCGGCGTCGATTCCGCTCGGATCGGTTGTTCCTTCCTCTTCATCGGTTGTTCCCAATGAATAGTTATAAACCAGTTTGCCGGCATTGCCCTCGATGGCTTCTGTCGCTTCCTTGTCTACGTTCCGGTATATTGAATATCCGTAACCATTGATCATTGTCGCATAACCGGCGTCTACTGCAGGAGTCAATCGTTTGAGTCCTGTAGTACCCTGCGCTTTTATTTCCATACCGTCGAGGATCCATTTTACCGGCACTTTTAAACTGATTAATGACGTGCTTCCAAAATAATCGTCTTTGTTCGTTGCATCGCCGGCAAAGGCCAGGGGCGTGGTACCTTCCGTATTGAAAATAAAGAATGACGGAGATTGAGTACTTATCGCCCATGCATTACCTGCACCGTAAACAGCCGCCGATAAATAGTGGCTTGCCGGAATGACCTCGGCCGGAACAGGATAATAGGTTGTATTCGAAAATTGTCCGGAAACATCGTAAGTGCAATAATATTCGGCATTTGCAAAATTAATTGAATTACTGTAGATCGGTATATTGTTAACGGCATTTTTTAGCGCTATTACGATTTGCTTCCCGGCGGCTATCGACACAGGATTCTTGAAATACCAAATGGCCGCACAGGCAGGTATCCAGCCTTCCGCTTCGTAAGAGAGTTTCCCGTCCGTATAATATTTGTTGGTGTTAGTGAAATTATAAGGATTTGCCGTTCCCAAAGCTGTATTTTCCAAAGTCAACTCTATATCCGAGTTATTATAGAGAATAACATAAGCGTCATACAGGAATTTTCCGGAACCGTCGTCCTTTTGACATCCTCCCGTATATAACTCCTTTATAATTATTTGTCCGCTTTTGGAAGCTTGCAAGTGAAGCTCAACCGGAATTGTGCTGTCCCGGTTGTTGTCCACAGAAAAATTCAATTGCCCGCTCAATATATAAGAGTTTCCGCCGACAGCTCTGTTGTCGGTAGCCGTCACTACATAATTACCTGTAGAAACTTTAAACGTAACTTCGCCGGAAACATTTGTCGAATCCGTATAAGTCGCGGTAGTACCTGTATTAACCAATGTTACGCTTACATCATCGACTGCAGTATAACCTTCGGGATAGACTAACTTGACAGTCACATCATAGGTTTGATATTCGTCATCGTCGCTGTCGCTGCAAGACGTTCCAATCAGCAAAACCGCCGCAAGTAAAAAAAATAATTTCTGTAAATTCATAATCTGCTTTTTTATATATTAATATTCAGTTTATTTTCGTCGTGATCCGGTTTTATAGAACCGCAAGTCATAATTTTATACGCAAGGTCATCCCGTAATAAAACACCGGTATCGGTACGTAACTAGACTGGTACGAAGTATATTCGCTTCCATTCTGCTTGTTTTTAACTCCGGCTATATTATTAAGAAAGTTGTTTGCCAGAAAAGAAACCGAAACATGATCTCCCAATTCTTTCGTAACATTCAAATTAGCCGAAAAATAGGCGGATATGTCCTTGGGCCTGAAATAATAAGAGGTATTCGTTCGAACTATCATACTGGCTAACTCATGGAACAAAGCCGGGTCATTCTTCTCTGCCCATAGAAATTTTTCGGCAAAAGGTATCCTTGTGTCCATGTCGTCCAAACTTATATAATATAGAGGATAGACAGCTACGAAGTTGTCTTCTTTATATATATCGGACGTTGAACCGGAAGGGAAGTAGTCGCTTCTGGTTGCCGTCGCAAATCCGCGCGTGCCTGTTGCCGACTCGCTAAGCATCTGTTTGTAGTCGTACAAACAACTTTCCAGCCGAAAAGATACAATCATCCGTACTGCCGGAATATGGGTGCTGATCGAAAGATTATTCGTTATTTTTTTTGACAGGCTGCCATTCGCAACACTGTAAGAACCTTCGTACAGACCAATGTATTTATAGGGGTTACCGTCGGCAAGACTGCGGACATTCGCTACCAGCCCTTTTTCTACCCCTTTATAATAATTATAAGCTCCGTCGATTTGGAAAGATGTGCGGATAGAAGGGATTTTCCCGAAATTTACGACCCATTCCAATCCTCTTTTTGAAAAACTGTCACCATTGTAATAATAGCTATTGGTCTTGAATGTTTTTCTTCTTTCGTAAGCCAATTGTTCGTCGGGTAGATTTCCGGTCAAATCCGAAACGGTTACAATACCGCTTGTCTTGTCTATCGAATACCGCCTGTCTTCATTTGGGATCAAACAATTTTCAAGGGCTTTATCACTATCTGTAAACGCATAAGAGTGGGGCGTGTACAAAGTTGTTTGAATATAGGGGTTCATGGTCGTATTATTATAGGCGAGTAATGAAATATTCACCTGTCCGACGCGGGCATTGAACTCCAACTCTATCAAACGGCTTCGTTGCCATCTTAGATCCGGATTATAAACGGTCGTGCTTGGCATCGTATTGTAGGCATAATAGATGGTTCCATCCGGCGCTCTTGGCGGGGCAAAGGCCAACCTGTCCTGATAAGTAGGAGTTGGTTTCAAGATATATGAGGCAGGAAGTTTTACGGCGTCCCCGAATCCCGCGCGCATACTCATTTGAGAAAGCGTATTGTCCGGACGGTTCCAAAACATGTATTTTGCGCTGATCCTCGGAGATAAACTGCTAACCGTTCCATAATCCGATTTGCCTATATGCGTTAAATCGCCTCGAAGACCTATGGACGCTCTAAGCGAAGTTTTTCCCGGCAGGATAAAACTCGTCTCGTTTTCTGCGAAAATCGCCAGGTTGTTAACGGAAGACTGTTCGTCGTATCTATATTCTCTCCATGTAGGCGCATAGCGCATATCCGTATAATATTTTCCTCTCCCTCGATTACTCGTCCGGTTAAAATCCGTTCCAAGCATAAACCTGTTGATTGTATTTCCGGCTTTCCGCGCCCAATTCGCCTTTAGTTTGGCTGTATATACAAGCGGTTTATTGTCTTCGCGTTCGGTTTGATACCAGTACCCGTTCGGAATCAATATGATTCCGGCATTTGGATTTACGTCATAGAGGGAACCTATATAATGGCCGGGTTCCATGGAATGAATAGCAGACGTTGTTGAAGAAGCCGACTTGTTTGTTTTTTGTTCCGTTAACAGATCCGAATAGCTGAGAGTTCCGGAAAACTCCAGTTTGGTGATCCACGATCTATTGAGCAGCCAGTCTACTTTAAGATTCAACCGGAGCGTATTATCCCTTTCCTTTGTATAAGTTTCTATAAAAGCATCGGGATCGCCATGAGAATCATAGCCTCCGATATTTCCGGTAATCCCGAAAGATAAACTCAAGGGGTTGTTTCGGCGGGTATCGAAAGCCTTGGAATAAATGAGAGAAAGGTTGTTTCTGTCGTAAGTCGTATAGGGAGATGCAAGGTCCGAATTGGATTTTGCATTTTCAAAGCCGGCGTTGAGTATGCCCCGGTTATTACCCAGATCGAAACCCTTACCGAATGAAATGGATTTTGTATTCGGTTTGGTAGCCAGTTCTATATTGAACGGCGATTTACCCCGCTTCGAATTTATCCGTATCATTCCGTTCGATAGATCTCCATGTTCAACAGAAGGCACGCCGGTTATGATCTCGACGGATTCGATGTTATTTGACGCCACATTGCGGGTGTCGGCCCCCTTGATACTTTCTGTAAATTGACTGTTACCGGATAGCCTGACGCCATCGACTTCGACTGCGGTGCCAAAAGAAGGCAACCCAAGTTCGTCGGCATTATTTGACCGGATTGCAAAACGGTCGGCATCGCTACGGCTGACGGCTAAATTCAATTTCCTGCTGGTCTGCCCTCCGGGTAGAAGCGCGGCAATTTCGGTGATATTCAAGATTTGCAACTGTTCCAGCGCCGCCCGCTCTATTGTATAGGCAGTTGTAAGGTCTTCCATTTTCTTCTCGGCGGTAACGACCACTTCGTTTAATTGTAAATTGTCTTCTGCCAGATAAAACAACAGGTTATCAGCGTTTTTGTCAACCTGTATTTTGATTGTATTCTTTTTATAACCGAGGCATGAAATATTCAGTTCTACCGTACCTGCCGGAAGATTTTTCAACGTAAATCGTCCTTCCATACCGGAAAAAACCGCCAGTTCAAGCGCCGGAACAGAAATAACGGCATATTCTACAGGCGTCCGGTATTTCTTTTCCAAAACCTTTCCCGATATTGTATAGAACTGACAAAATGCAGGTTCAAACAAGCACAATAATAGAATGCAGAGCAAGAAACTCTTTTTCATTAATTTTATAGAAGATTAGAGTTGCAAATGTAAAGTTTTTCAAGCTATTTATCAATAGCATTATTTAGGTATTTTATGGCATTTTGATACCATCTTTTAGGTATTTTGGCGCTGCCGATTTTGGCTCCGCCGATTTTCAATTCAAATTGTGGTAACGTATCTGCGTTCATCCGTTTAATCCGCGTCATCTGCGTGTAAAAAACAGCGCACCGGACAGACGGAATTACGCAGATCTTTTGCAGGCTTTTCCCGTGTGCAATCGGCATATTGCACCGGAAAGTGTCGTCCCCTGCAGGACTTTCCCCGTTCTTGATTAAAAATTGGAAAAAGAAACGGTAAATGAAAACAGAAGAATCAAAAACGGCCCTCCGTCCGTGCAGCGGTGTTTCCGGTTTGCAAAAGGGAAGGAGGGGAGCTAGTCCGTACCTTGCAGGTCAATGTTTCCCAACATGATTTGCAGGCGGATACCAATGAAACTTATTTTCTCAAAATGTACAGATCAGCCATCTCTCCGGTTATTTTATTACCTTCCATATCCAACTGTGTCAATGTGTTTTCTCCGACAAGATATTGGTTCGGCGCGTCTTTTATCCCATCCAGGGTAATGGTATTATCTGCGGCATTCCATATATACTTGCCTTTTTCTTCCAGTTTACTGTTTTTTTTATTCACATACTCGGTATTCTTGACGTATGCGCTATCGGATAAGGTTATGGAAACAAGCATACCTTCTCCGCTCGCTGTCGGCATTTTACCTGTATATGTCCCCGTATAATCCAATAAATTCCTTGTATTATGCCCGTTCTTAATCTGTTTTGCTATTTCAGAGAATTCATCTACAGAAGCTTTTCCTTCCTGATCTTTTTGAGAATTTCCACCGCCGCAACTATACAATAGTCCCATGGTTGCGACTGCGATGACGACAAATAATTTTTTCATGTGATAATAATTTTGTTTTCAATTGACATATGGAACTTGCATGATTTTTATTATCACGGACTTTGGTGATTTGACAAAAATCATGCTTCGTTTCATGCGTTTATAATTTGTTTTTTAATGGTTACATGGAACTCTAACATATTGGCTCCGCCGAACCTTGTTTCATGCTCTTTGGCGCAACTTTTGCACGTCCGTTTCATTTTTATTCCTGTTTTTTCTTTTCACTATCATGTATTTTAACCTCATAACCCAGCTTTTCAATAGCGGCTTTAAGATTTTCCACTGTTGTGCGGGTCTTCCTGAATTCGATCTGTACGGTTTTGTTGTCAAGATCAACCTTCATATCCGTAACTCCTTTTTCGAATGCGATATTCTTTTCAATACGCTTCCGGCAATTTTCACAAGTCATCGATACATCGAATACGACTGTTTCCCTGTCGCTCTTCAACGTTTTTTTATTCTGGGCGTTTACGGTTGCACCCATACCTGTCATCAGAATGACAGTCATTAAAAAAAATCTCAATTTCATAATCTCCGGTTTTTATGTTCAAGGATCTGTTTAAATTTTTCAAGACTATGATTTTTAGAACCAAAATATTTCATTGACTGAAATTTAAACAGTTTCCAAATAAATAAACAAATTAATACGTTTACAACACAGTGCATGAGAGAATCAGCCACACAGAGTCGCAATAAACGCGATGTTGAAAATAAACTTTTTATGGTTCCATTCTTCGTGAATTACTTACTCCCCGTATCGCACAGGCAGGCTATCAGATTCCTGTCTCCATAAGCATTGTCCACGCGGGCTACATTTATCCAGAATTTATTCTGTTTTACAAATTCGAGCGGATAAGCCGCCTTGGTACGCGGATAAGCATGTTTCCATTCATCGGCGCAAATCTCGTATTCGGGGTGGGGAGCGTTTACCAGCACATTGTCCTCTTTGGTATATATACCGTTTTCCACTTCCTTTATCTCTTCCCGAATCCGGTTCATTGTATCCACAAAGCGGTTCAGTTCAGCCAGACTTTCACTCTCGGTAGGCTCTATCATCAATGTACCGTGTACGGGGAACGACAATGTAGGCGCATGATAACCATAGTCCATCAATCGTTTGGCAATGTCGGATTCTGTAATGCCGGACGCGTCTTTTATCCTGCGGCACTCCAGAATCAGCTCGTGTCCAACCTTGCCCGATGCGCCCCTGTAAACAACGCCGTAGGTATCTTTGAAACATTCGGCCAGATAATTCGCGCTCAATATGGCTATTTTGGTGGCGCGGGTCAATCCGTCTCCACCCATCATACGGATGTATCCATAAGTAATCGCTAATATTCCCGCGCTGCCGAACGGAGCCGAAGCGACCGTATTCACAGCGCTGCCATCCAGTTCCGGGTGGTGCGGAAGGAACGGAATCAGGTGTTCAGCCACACAGATAGGGCCTTCGCCCGGCCCGCCGCCGCCGTGAGGGATGGCAAATGTTTTATGAAGGTTCAGGTGACATACATCGGCTCCGATAAAACCCGGATTAGTCAGTCCTACCTGCGCGTTCATATTTGCGCCGTCCATATACACCTGTCCCCCTTTTTCGTGGACAACCTTGCACATTTCCTTTATTTCTTTCTCGAAAATACCGTGTGTAGACGGGTATGTGATCATACAACCCGCGAGACGGTCTTTATGCAGATCGGCTTTTGCCTGCAAGTCTTCCAATACGACGTTTCCACGCGCATCGCAATCCACGGTTACAGTTTCGTAGCCCGCCTGTATAGCGGAGGCAGGATTAGTGCCATGCGCGGACGCAGGGATAAGGATAATATTGCGACGCCCTTGTCCGATACTCTGTTGATATTTGCGGATTGTCATCAGTCCCGCATACTCGCCTGCCGCACCTGAATTAGGCTGGAAACTTACGCCTGCAAAGCCCGTTATTTCTTTCAAGTATTCGCCCAGTTCCCTGATCAGTTCATTGTATCCCTGCGTCTGTGACTGGGGAGCAAGCGGATGGATATTCTGAAATCCTCCCAATGAAAGCGGAAGCAGTTCGGAGGCCGCATTCAGCTTCATGGTGCATGAACCGAGAGAAATCATGGAATGAGCGAGAGAAATATCCTTTCTGTCAAGACGTTTGATATAACGCATCAACTCGGTTTCCGTATGGTATGAGTTAAATACTTCGTGTTGCAGATAGTCGCTTTTACGCAAGAAACTGTCTTTGATGATCATTTTCTCCGGAAGATCGTCTATCATAAACACTTCCGTGCGTCCGGCGGCAAGGGAAAATACAGCCAGAAGTTCATGCGCTTTATATTCCGTGATGGTTTCGTCTATGCTGATACCCACTTCGCCTGCCTCGTAATAACGCAGGTTCACGTCGCGCATTTCGGCATATTCGCGTAAAGAATATTGAGACACTCCGTCAGGAAAACCAATCTTCAATGTATCGAAATACTGCCCGTTAAGAATAGTATAACCCAGTTCCTTCAACTCGCCGGCGATTAAAGCTGTCGCCGAATGAATACGTTTCGCTATTTCTTTCAATCCTTCAGGCCCGTGATACACAGCGTAAAAACCTGCCATGGTAGCAAGCAAGGCCTGTGCCGTACAGATATTTGAAGTGGCTTTCTCGCGTTTAATATGTTGTTCTCGCGTCTGCAAAGCCATACGGAAAGCCGGTTTTCCGTACGCGTCTTTCGATATGCCTATGATACGACCGGGAACATTGCGCTTGTACTCTTCCTTTGTGGCGAAAAATCCGGCAGAAGGGCCGCCGTAAAACATCGGCACACCGAATCGCTGGCTGCTGCCGAATGCTATATCCGCCCCCCATTCTCCCGGAGGAACCAGCAGTACCAGCGCCATCAGGTCGGTGGCAACCGCCACTTTGCAATCGGCTGCATGCGCTTTTTCTGTAAATGCAGTATAGTCTTCGACATTGCCGTTCGAGTCCGGATACTGGACAACCGCACCGAAAAAAGCGCCGTCAAATGCAAATGTTTTGTAATCGCCAACCACAACTTCTATGCCTTGCGGCCCGGAACGCGTATTGATTACCGCCAGCGTCTGAGGAAATATGTTCTTGTCCACGAATAACTTGTTTGCTCCGGCCTTTACCTGCTCGCGGCTACGAAGCGCATACATCATTGTGGCGGCTTCCGCTCCGGCTGTCGCCTCGTCCAGCAACGAACAGTTCGACAAGGGCAAACCGCAAAGGTCGCTGACCATTGTCTGGAAATTCATCAGAGCTTCAAGACGGCCTTGCGAAATTTCGGCTTGATACGGCGTATAGGAAGTATACCAAACGGGATTTTCGAAAACATTCCGTAAAATAGGCGCAGGGCATACAGTATCGTACCATCCCATTCCTATATACGAAGCGCATATACGGTTTTTGGAAGCCATCAATGCCATTTCTTCGGCATATTCATGTTCGCTGAGGGCCTCGGGTAATTTCAATCCGCTTTGCAGACGAATATTCCGGGGAATCGTTTGATCTATCAACTCGTCGAGGGAATTCACCCCGATTTTAGCCAGCATTATTTTTTCGTCCTCTGCATTGACGCCGATGTGGCGATGTTGAAATCTTTCGCTTTTCATGTGTCTATAATTTGTTTTTTAACGCTTGCATGGAACTCTAACATCTTGGATTCGCCGAACCTTGTTTCATGCTCTTTGAGCAAGTTTTGCATGCTCGTTCCATGCGCTTTCCGTTCTGTTTTATTGTAAATAAAAATTACTTTTAATTTCTTCTCCTATTGTTGTCAACGGCCCGTGGCCTGAATATATAACCGTTTCTTTGGGCAATGTCAATAATTTTTTCTTTATACCGTCTATCAATTGCTCATGGTTGCCGCCAGCCAGATCCGTACGTCCTACACTGCCCCTGAACAATACATCGCCGACAAAGACGCATCCGGCCTCCCGGTTATAAAAGACGATGCTTCCGGGCGAATGGCCAGGTACTTCCAATACGATGAATTTCTGTTTGCCGAATGTAACCGCATCATTTTCATTCAGGTATTTACCTATTCCGGATACCTTTACGCTTTCATTCTTGAAACCGAACATCCGCAACTGCTCCGGCAACTGTTGCAGGAGAAATTCATCTCCTTTATTCGCTTCGGTTTCCAGATGGAATTGTTCGTATATAAAATTGTTTCCGAGCACATGGTCGAAGTGCAAATGCGTATTTAGCAAATGCTTTACGATTAAATCATTATCGAGGATAAAGTCGAGCAAAAGCGTTTTCTCGTCAGGAAAAAAACAGCCGGGGTCGATAATCACACACTCCTTCGTCTCATCGTATGCCACGTATGTATTTTCGCTAATCGGGTTAAACTCAAATATTTTTAGGTTCATAGGTTATCATGATTACTTTCTGTTAAAAAAACAGCCTAAAGATATAATTTTTTTCGTTTCAAAACTAACTCTTTGGGGTTATATCTTATGTTATAATTATACAAAAAGGCTGCATCCGCGCTTGGAATCCAGCCTGTCCGTTACGGATTCCGCATATCAGTCAGGTTCTTTGGAAATAATTGTTATTGTCCCGGTTATCATTTTCGCATTTCATCGAATTAATCAGAGTGGATGATTCTTTGCAACTAACACAAAGTGTATCACAAAGCATTTCAATTTAAATTGTCGTACTGCAAGAAAAAGAACGGCTAAATTCATTTAACACAAAGGGCACAAAGCGTTTCACAAAGGACACAAAGCATTTCTTTTGCGGTCTTTGCGGTTACGGGAATCTGCATTCATCCGTTCAATCCGCGCTGTCATTTTATTTGTTATAAAATTTGTCGTTTTTCCATTTTGCAGGATCAATCGTCAAACAATTAACAGGAAAATAGTTGAAAAACAATGAGTAATGAGGTTTTGTGTTTGGGGTGACTCGTTGGTTCTACTGAGGTTGTTTTGTCAAGAAAATTAGGTGGAAATGAGTCCCCTATCATTTCATGCAGCACGCATAACAGTAACATGGGAAGTGTGGCATTTCAATGAGCGGCTTGAGGGAGATGTTACATAAGAGGTTAAAAACGGGTGCGTCCGACTACATCGTTTTTGGCTCCGTCGATTTTCAATTCAATTCAATTCATTCAAATTGTCGCACTGCAAGAAAAAAGAACGGTCAAATTCATTTAACACAAAGGGCACAAAGCGTTTCACAAAGGACACAAAGGACTTGTCTATGAATAAATGCATCTCAAAAAAATGTTTTATAATTGGTTATTAATAATTTAACACTATTATTTGATATAGTTATTTATTTACAAGTCCAAAGAACGCAAAGCGTATCTTCTTCATTCTTCATTCTTCATACCGTGTCCGGCATGGTTTTGTGCATGGATGGTATATGGTAAAAAACCTCGTTTCCACCTAATTTTTTCCAACAAAACAACCCCGGTAGCGTATCACAAAGGACACAAAAAAAAGAGGCCGCCTTTTACGACAGCCCCTTTTCTTCTAAAAACGGCGGCAACCTGCTCTCCCGCTTGCGCAGTACCATCGGCACGACCGGACTTAACTTCTCTGTTCGGAACGGGAAGAGGTGTAGCCCCGGCGTTATAGCCACCA
>JAISSD010000190.1 GCA_031273295.1 Prevotella sp. | reverse complement strand
TTAAAATCTTTACCTTCTCTTCTGGTGTATACCTTTTCCTGCTGCCCATTTTCCCTTCAGGGGGGTTAGTTTACACCTTATAAGCTTCCCTTTAAACCGGCAAGTTCAGCGTGGGCAGGTCAATTAAAGCAGACTTATTAAAAAGAATGACCGGTAATTCTTCTATGGATGCTAAAGGCAAATCCTTTACTATGAAATCGAAAATAATTATCGATGCAAATTATTTGTTGAAATGCGACAGTGGATATGATGAAGCCTTTAATGAAAGGCGGGTCGTCATACCATTCGGCAACTATTTACCAGCAGAAAAACGAAATCTAAAAATGGATAAAGAACTTAGTATATAAAAGTGATGTATTCTCAGAGATGATTGACCGCATATACAAGTATGCGGAGATTACAGTTTCAAAACCCTCAGTCTCAAGTGAGATTGAAAAGAAAGGAAAATTGTTGCAAAATACAATCATTGCCTTTTATGATTGTTGTTGCAAAAAAACCAATTCTGCAAACGATGTTGATTCCAAAGAGGCGTATCAGTTCTTCAACAAATATTTTCATCGACGTTTCATCGAGATGATTAATATTGATGACGTATGTCTGTTTGAAGACGATGTGATACGGAGCAGTCTAATGTTGACCCAAAACCGTTTTAACAGGGAAATAACCTTCCTTCATAAAAATTGTGTACAGACCAACAACAGGATTTGGTTAAAAGGTCTGGTGCTTCAATCCGAAAAAGAGTTTTGGGGTGATGCATTAGAGCTTCTGCGCAATAATCCTATCGTTGATGATATGGAACAAATAAAAAGTGAGTTAAACCTTGCCAAAGGCAAGATGCGAACCGCGAATGAACCAGTAGCTTATGCAGAACAATTACGTGAGGAGATATACCAAGATTTTTTTGGTAACACCTATACAAAAGAAGAATGGAATAATTTGTGGTGCTGCTGTGCTGCAATTCAGCAATGTCTGGACAATCAGCAAACTGAGAAAACCATAATATCCTTATCTGATGATAAGGATGGGACCATAGAAATATAAAACAGTAGGTTTTTATTGAGACCTTCTGACCGATGTTTTTCGCAAAAAGCAAACAACCTTGAAAGAAACGGACGGTACCTTTACGGTCTATGCCATAGTCCGGGCATTATTCCCCCGCCGCCTCCTTAGGTATAAACGGCAATATCTTAGCTTGTACAGCCTTCCGTAGCTGCTCTCCCCGGTCATCGGTCATGTGGTCGTATAGGTCGGTCATCTTCTCGTCTGAATGTCCGGTCTGCAAGCGGAGAATATCGTCAGAGACCGTACCACGGATGGTGCTGTTGAAGAAATGCCGGAACCCATGAAAGCTGATATTTCTTTCACGCCGTACAACCTCACCCAGGGCGGAGGATATTTTTTTTGCTTCGCCTTGTTCAAGGGCCGTAAAGGTATGCAGTTTATCCTTATCCGCGCCTGTAAAAATAAAAATATAGGGAGGGTGGCGGCACAGGCTTGAGAGCCGCTGTAAAGCAGTGGTATCCAGTTTCAAGGTGTTTTCTGTAACTTTTTTAATAACCACAAGTCTTCTGTTCTCATAACGGTAATTATGACGGATATTGATACTGACTTTGGCTACATTCAGGTCATCGGAACGTAACGCTACAATTTCTTCTGGCTGTAAATCTGCTTTGACGGCTAAGAGATGCGCCATATCCTGCCATTCATGCGTCTCTGCCTTCCTGACTTCTTCTCCAAATAAATTACCCAACGCAATTTCAAGATATTTTTCCAGGGTTTCAAAGCGTATTGGCCCGTCAGGTTTTAAGCCCCAAAATATAAAAGTCCCCTGGTACGGTTTTTTTTTATACAGTTTTAGAAGCATTTTAATAATTGACGAATCGGTATAGATAAGGCGCTCTTTTCCGCTTTTGGTTGATTTGAGCCGCTGTTCTTTTGCAGAGTAATTATGCCGGAGATAAATGATGTTTCGTTCAGAATCAATATCGGTTCCCTGAAGGGCGACTATTTCGCCCAGCCTCATGCCGGATACCGCCGCCAATATTGAAGCAGTTTTACCACGTTCATCTTTCCATTCGTCAATTTGAAAGAGCCGCTCAATTTCATCGGGTTTGAGGATACCGCGCTCACGGGTATCGTCGGCAAGCAGCTCAATGCTGTCAGCCGGGTTCTTGGGAATTACTCCTAAACGGACCGCTTCTTTCAACGCCTTTTTTATGACTTTCATCATTATATTGATGGTACGCCGTGAATACCCATGTTCAGGGTCAGCATCACGCCGAGGGATTGATTTCATAAAGCTTTCCAGCAAAAGGGGCGTTACATCGCAAAGAGCCGTATCTTTAAAAAATGGAGCAATATGTGTTTTTATTACCGCCTGGCAATCATCTACATATTTGCGGCCTATAGACTTGTTTCGTTCAAACCGCCCCTGAACATAATCGCCGTTCCAATCCCAAAACCGAAGGAGATAGGCGACAAAGCCTTCACTGGATGCCATCTGCTGACCTGTAATATGGACATAGAGCTCTTTAAGAATCTCATCAGCCTCATATTTTCGTTCTGAATCTATAACCCCTGCTGATTCAAGATATTTGGTGATAGTGGCCATTATGCGCTTTTGGGAAACTTTGGGCTGCCGTTTCCGTAATTCCGGCACTCCTTCGGCAAGCCACTTTTGGGCTATCCTGTGCGCCGCAGCTTCAACGCTTTGTCCGGTAGAGCGGCCGGAGGAGTAACTTTGTAAATCATCCTCCCAGAAGCGGGCATACCAGATTGTCCGG
>JAISSD010000174.1 GCA_031273295.1 Prevotella sp. | reverse complement strand
AGAGCAAACGCATCTTGATTTATTAGGATTTTCAGCAAAAATCATTATTCCATCCGGCATCCGGCTTTTTCCCTTTCACACTCCTCTTTTTTTGATCGTTCCTGTTTTATTTGATTGAGCGCAATCCGGTTGATCATGGAGAAATTTTACGCCGCATATCCCTCCCTTTTTCGACTTTCATCTTCATTATACTTCACGCGGCATACTTTTGTACATGAATATATTATATATACGGAATTCATATACTCATGCGTTTTTTACCATATGTCTTCCATGCACAAAACCATTCCGGACACGGTATATATGCTTTATTTTTAAAGGTAATGAGTCCCCTGTCATTTTTATGCAGCACGCATAACAGTAACACGGGGAGTGCGGTATTTCAATTGAGCGGTGAGGGGGATGTTACATAAGAGGTTGGGAGGCTATATGCTTCTATTGCTACCGAGTCTCCAAGCGATGAATCGCCGCCCGCAAAAAGTAACTGGAAAACAATGCCTTGGCGGTTTGCCATAAATTTAGTTACATAGAAGGTTGTTTTGTTGGAAAAATCAGGTGGAAATGAGGTTTTATCACAGTGATTTTTTCTTTTCTTTCATACAGATGACCGGGAAGACAAGTATTTGGACGTTTGAAAGACCGATAATAAACGTAAATTCGTATCTTTGTAGAACCTCAACGTTTAGAGCGTGCAAATTCATGTAAGGTTTGGGTATATAATAAAAATCAAAATGGACGAAGACGAAGAACTATACCGGTTAATGAACGAAGAAGACGACTTTTATATGGGTGATAATGAATTGGATGAACCTTCGCAATCAGATTTGTCAAATACGAATGGTTGTGCCGGCGTATTCTTGTTTATGATTGTTCTTGCAATCTCCATCTTTATTTATTCTTGACGTCCGGTAAAAACGAGTGTGATTTTATGAAATGGAGCGCATTTGGTTCCGCTGAACTAACGTTTGACTGCGTCGATTTTGAATTCAACAATTCAAATCAAATTGTCGCAAATATGCGGGATGTGCGAAAGTTCCAGGAGGACGACACTTTTATTTGTTATGCCTGAAAGTTGCTCGACAAGGAGCGCCCGTTTATCATTGCAGGTCGATGTAAACTCTATTCATTCATAATTCCTTCTCCAAATTTCTCCTTTATTTTTTTATACTTTTTTTCCCCGACAAAACGTTCCTTGATTTTAAATTCCCGGGAGAACAGACTTCTGGAATCATTATAATCCTTGTATCTTAATCCGGCCAGATCGGATAAGGAATATATAAAGTCTTCAGTGGAATAAGGCCGCCTGTCGTCGAATACAAGATCGGTACGTTTCGTTTTATATGAGGGGGACATCCATATTATAAAGGGTATCTCGCTCATGGCCGGCGATACTTTTTCATAGGCATGCCCCGCGAATTCGCGATAGTCATACAATTCTTCCCCATGGTCGGAAAAGTATATCATCACGGCGTCTTCTTTTTGCAGATCTTTCAACGTATGAATGATGCTGTTGATTATATAATCGTTATATAATACCGAATTGTCGAACTTGTCGATTGTCTTTTTCGCTTTGTCGTCTCTAAACGGCGCGTCTGCTACCAGGTTGTCTTTCTTGTAGTTGAATATAATATATTCTTTCGGGTACCTGAACTCGTATGCCATGTGATTTCCTATCAGGTGTATGAGTATCAGTTTGTTTTTTTTACTGTTTGCGCTTTTGTTGAATATCCTGTCCAAAACAGGCAGTATAATGTCGTCGTGTTGCTTGTATGCGGCTACGTTGTATTTCTTTTCAGCCAGCGTCAACAAAATATCGTAACTTGATTTACAGTCTTCATTGAATTCCTGATTGCTGATAAGATAAGTGCCGTATCCGCCACGGTTGAATAATTCATACAGGGACGGTTTTTCCGTAAAATAACCGGGATGTTCCGGTTCCGCCATGGATAGTATGGAGCGCATGACCGGAATAGTGTGCACTTGCGGCGCAACGATGTCTTTGTACACAATCAGGCTGTCTCCAAGTTGGGATAGCAATGGATTTGTCTCGCGCGGATAGCCGTACAGGGACATGTGATGCTTGTTCAAAGATTCGCCGATGACGACAACAATGGTTAAAGGCGTCGTGTCTTGTCGTACAGATTCGACCGTGTAATCCTCTTTCTGCCGTTCCTTTATCGTTTTTATTTCATAATTCGTCCTGATCTTATAGCTGACAAACGTTTTGTAGAAATTGATAAAGTAAACCGAACGCGAAATCCTGTCGACGCCTGCGATACACAGGATAGTAACAATGCTCAGTGCGAAAAGCGGCTTGTTATCCCTTATTTTTAATTTCGTAAACGGCTTCATCGTACATATCATCACAATCGGGATTGCGGCGTAGATCAATACGCCGACAATAACCCATATACTTAAATAATGGGCTACGAATTCCTTGCTCTCTTCGGGATTTGTTTCAAACAGGCTGGTTACGCTGTTTTGTTCCAGCATTACCCGGGCAAAAAGAAGATAAGCCAGATAAATGGAACCCGGAATAACGGATATGGCCAGCATCACCGAATATATGATTTTTTCGGATTTGGAACTTATAAAGAGGGACAGCGCCCAGATGGCGGCGAAAAGCAGTCCGCAAACCACAAAGACAGCAACTTTGTCAATAAAGCTAAAGTTTTGGGCAAAAGGGCATAATAAGGGAAGCAGGAGCAAGACGTAAAACAAGAAAAACAACTGTATCTTTTTCTTTTTCAATATATTCAGTACCTCGCTCATCGGTAATCCGGTTTATTGGGTTTTATTTTTCAGTTAATAAAAGCTATAAGCGACAACAAACAGTATACGATAGACCTTGTTTGGCTGTAACCGGCTGTTGTTGTTATAGATACAAAAACAGTAAAAAAGACCGCGATCTTAAATTCCTTTTCATAAAGTACAAATATAGTATTTTATTCTTACTTTTGATGCAGTAAAAAAAATCCGGTAATGTCATATCTGCAAATACGAACAAACGGACGTCCGGATTTGGAGCGCGGCGGAAGCGGGCCGTATGCGCTTTTTTATGGACGAGAAAACAGAAATGAATATTCATAAAAATATATAATGACAATGAAAAAAATAGTTTGCATATTATTGGTTTCTCTGTTTGTCTTTCCTTTTTGTCCTTGTAATGCGGCTTTGCTTTCGCACCGGAATCAGGTTGTAAAGGACGGTATAAGGAAAATGTTTGAAAGTGGTTTGTACGCCGAAATCATAGAACAGTATGGAAATACGCCCCGCATATCATCGGCCGGAGAGTTGTCGTATGTGGCGGAGTCTTGCTTGCGGCTGAATGATTTGACAAATGCTTCCGGATACGCTGATATGGCTGTACGGAAAGACGCAAAATGCGCACAGGCGTTTTATGTAAAAGGTTTGATAAACAGTGCGGGCGGAAATTACGCGCAGGGAATAACCGATTTGCAGAAAGCCATAAGCCTGGATCCGAAGCAGTCCGACTATTATGCGGAACTTGGCGATATATATTTTGCACAGGACGATTACACAAAAGCTTTGGTCAATTACAGAAAAGCGGTGAACCTGCCTGATCCTTCCGAAAAAGCCTTTTATATGATAGGCGCCGTACATGCCAGCCGGGATGATGTAAAGCAGGCGCTGGACACATTTTATGTGGCTAAGTCCAAAATAGAAAAAGACAGGGAATTATATGTCACGGTGTTGAATAACATCGGAAAGATTGAATTCGATAACAGGGATTACAAGAATGCATGCGAAGCATACAGGGAATTGACGGAATATTTTCCTGACGATTATTGTTCCTTCGAAAAACTGGTTGAGTGTTATAACGCTTTGGGTTATTACGAGCGCGCTGATATATGCAAGGCAAAATTATATACGGCGTACCGTCAAGGCGAACTGCGGCTTACCGGCATTACGGATATGTTTTGCACAGGCCATTTTTCAGCTGGCGACAAGGATGTGTCCGCTTATGAACGTTTCGAGGAATCGTCTTGCCATACAATAGTCAAGTATATATTTTATGTGGCGGACAAGGACGGAGGCATAGATTCAATCGTTAGTTTCGAATATACTCCTGCCGGAGAGGACGGGAAATCCGGACGTTTCGTCCCTGTGATGCTGAAAGGCGCTGATAAATACGGTTTTAATCTCGCATATGACGGCAATCCGACTTACGGAGCGCTGCAATCGATGGTAAAAGATATTGTGGAAGGCAAGGTTGAGCAAAAATCTTGTTTTTAGTTGCAAGTGAACAAATTCGTATTTACTTTGTCGTTTTGCGCCATTGGCATATCGGCATATCTGTTAATTGGCGCATTATTATCCATTTCTGTTTCTAACTTGGAAATTGTTCCTGAATAACATGACGATTATCACATCATAAATACATGTTTTACAATGTATTATCAATTATCGAACAGTTAATTTAATTCATCACGGTTACTTGGGCGTGGGATGACGCAAATCGACTTTTGAAAATTGCGGTTCAGGCTAATTTTCTGTTTTTCAGTCGCAGTTTCTTTCAAAATAAATTTTGTGACAACCCCGGCGCTGGAACATCATATTTGTATCATGTCGGGTTTTGGAGTACAAAGACCTCGTTTCCACCTGATTCCAATAAACAAAACAACCCCGGCGCTGGAATATCATATAGCCCCTCCCCAACCTCATTAAAAAATAAAGTTTTCTATCAACATTCCGGGAAGATTGGGTTTTGCGGTGTTCTATCCCGTATGTATCGCCCGGTAGAACATGGCATGAAAACCGGCAGGGTCTTGCCATTGAATCCTGTTTTAAATATCTTGTTTTCAGGAATATAACAGGTGATTTTAGGGTTTTCACGCCCCCGGATCTTGCGTCGCGGGCCGGAAAGAAACCGGAGTCCTGTTTTGGCGGAAATATGATATAAAATAGCGGAATTCGATAATTGTTTTCCCGGGAAAAATCAGTCTCTTTGTAATGGATGGAAAATCAATGTATTGAGTACACCAATAATACTACAAATATAGTCATTATCAGGGAGATTGCAACCTGTTTGCGGCGTTTTTTTTGAGGAACAGAGAAGTTTTTTTTTCGGCGGTATTAAGAATGGAGAAAAAAATTAAGAATGAGGAATGAAGGATCAGGAATGAAAAGGGAAAAAGCCCGGGAACCCCGTTTCTGGCGGAAATACGATATGAAATGGCGGGAATCGGTAACGGATATTTCGGAAAAAATCCGTCTTTTTGCAATATCTAAT
>JAISSD010000172.1 GCA_031273295.1 Prevotella sp. | reverse complement strand
CTTGAAGAAATACGGGTTATCTGTCGATTCGGGCATGTATACCGGAAGATTAATGGCAATGAAGTAGACATAGCCGGTTTCTATTTTGAATTACCCGGCAAAAAAAATACGCTTCCAATTGTAAAAAATTACGTGGGTTGCCATGATTGCGAATTAATGGAAATAATTGGCAATATTCACGAAAATCAAAATAACGCTCCCAAGGAGCCTTGTAAAACAAATATTATATAAAACAATTATGGAAACAACTAAAACACAGGAAGATTTTAAAACGCGGCTAGTTAACGAGCGCGCTGAATTGAATGAAAAGATAGGGAAGCTGAAAGCCTTTATCAACACCGGCAAGTTTTTCGATTTGTCCGAAAATAACAGGAATCTTCTTTGGAAGCAGCGGGCGGTTATGGAAATTTACGAAGAAACGCTGGCTGCAAGGATGAAAGAATTGAATATCGTTTAATTTTTTATATCTTTGCCCTGTGCAGTTCTACTGATTATGGACAATGTAATTCTGTCAAACCCGGACTTCCCGAAGGAGGCTCCGGGTTTATCTTTTTCAAAACCAAAGCCGCCCTACCTTCACAGGCGAGGCGGCTTCCAAAATAATCAACTAAAAACCAATAATAACGCAATGGTATATTTTTGCTAGAACCGCCACTTCACCCCAAGCAAATGTCCCTTATCCCCGTTCCGCAGGCCTTTCAGATACTGGTATTCAAAACCGATATTGTGATAGAACACGCCCCCGCCTGCGCCCGTATACCCGATGCTGGACCATGATGCCGATACAAACGGTTGCCATACTCTGGTTCTATACGCCATTTGCCTCTCTATCACCGGCGTGAACGAATAATCCAGCGCCGACAGCCTGTTGAACTGAATCACCGGAAACAGCTCCAGTTTGCCTTTTTCATTGTCAAATGCCGTAAGCCGGTACGTCCTCTTTGTCTCCCAGTCTGCAATGATAGCAGCCGTATCAGCCGGCAAGTTCACATACTTTACACTGCCGGTATCCCGATAAACGACGTCCGGCCTATCTTCATTTACCGCCTCAAACTGCGTCGGACTTACCGATCCCGTCACTGCCTCGCCTCTCACATACTCGGTTTTGACTTCCGTATCCACAGTTGACTTGCCGATGAAAAATCCCGCAAGCAAACCGACAGAAAACAACACCGGGAATGTCAGTATCAAGAATATTTCTTTCATGGATGTACTCCTTTGGCATACAATACCTGATTCCTGTTTGCATTGTATCTGAACGACATGTGCACAAATGAAGGGTAAAGTATCAACTGGTCGAATGACAATCCGGACTTGCGCACCAGGTCAAACAGTTCCCTCGGATTGTCAGTCCTCACGTCCGCCGCCTTTCCGTGCATGTGATCGCTCGTGGGGCTGCCGTTTACGGCTTTGTTCACCTCCGGCGATCTGAACCCCGAATTTATATGCATCGCCTTGCCATATCTGTCCCTTACAGGCTGTAACAGATTTATTGCCAGCCGTTTCAAGTTATCCACTTGATCTTCGTCCGGGATGTTTTTCAATCCCCTTGCCGCTGCCGTATCGGAATGGCATAATTCCTCCAGCGTAAAATTTTCAGTGATCCTTGTTGTCGCCATTCTTGTTTTGATTAATAAATTCCTCAATATCAGCCACCTCCACACCCATTTTCCGGGCAATTTCGCTTCGCAACACCTTCCATAGCAGCCTTATCACGGGCGTATCCGGCTTCACTATCAATATATGCCCGCAGATGCTTACCGCTTCCGCCACCGTCAGCACCGCCGACGTCAGGCGAAACAGAAGACTCCAGTCGTCGGCCATCACTTTTTCAGCTATGGCCGCCATTGTCAATATCGACAGATACACCGCCAGCTTTACCCCCGTTTTCGTAAATCCGATGCTCAATGTGAATATCTTCCTCTTCACCGACGAGGCTATACCCCAAGCCAAATCCATCACGATAGCCGCAAAAACCAGATACAGACACATTTCCCGCGTCACCCCCAGCCACGACACTACCCATGTGCCGGCAAATGCAACGAATGTTCCGGCCCATCCCCACGCCGTAGACAGTATTCTCAATATCCTGTCCATTGTGGAGGCGATCACCTGATTGATTACCGTTATAAGTTCCATGATTCTACCCGTTTTTTACCCTGTTTTTCGTTACTTTTTTACCCTGTTTTTCATTACTTTTTTACCCTGTTTAAACATCGGGATTACGATATTTGGTCTAGCCGGCGAATTGTAATATCCGTCAATCCGGATGGCTTTGCCGTTCCCAGATTCTTGGAACTCATACTTTGGTCGGCCAGTGTAATACTTCCGCTATGAGGGATATAATACGCCTGGTATGCCGACATTGCCACTTGCTTCCGTATGGTATAGCTTCCTCCCGGCACGCCAACTACAAGAAATAATCTGGCGCTCCATGCCGGTATCTGTGGATTGTCGCTGTTGACTGGATCGTTTATGGCGTTGCCGCTTTCATTAACCACCAGCTTCAATCCCAGATAAGGCACATAGTTGCCACCCTTGAAGTATGCATACGCGCTCCCAATAGTATTGTAACCGCAAGATATGGACACCTCGCAATTGGCTGTATTCCATCCGTAGTCCATTGCCAGCATCGGCACCACATTGCCCACGCATTGAACCGCCCTGCCCTTGTTCCAGCTGGCAGACGAAAGATACCACTGGTAATATCCGCAGTTAATATATTCGGTGCTTGACGAGGTTGCGACAACACTTGTACTGAATGGTATTTTAGGCGTCGGAGCAGGTGTTGCCGGAGCGGTGGTAACAAATGTAATCGCTGCGTTGCCGCTGCCATCGAATATCGCCGACCCGCTACCGGCAGCCGCACCGGTTGTGGTAATTGAAATAGTCCTTTCAGCCGAGAGTTTGTCCGCTACCAGCGCCTGTTTGGCTTTCCCTTCCGAAAAATAGCCCTGCAAAGTCGTTATTGCCGTGAGCGCCGTGTCTGTCAAGTCCTTCAACACCTTGCCTATCCTGGCGGATAACGGCCTGACGGCGCTCTCCGAGTTGTAATTGTCCACAACGTCCGTTTGTTTCAGGTAGCCGTTCGTATTCAGATAATCTTCAAGCTGGGAGACTGTTATGAATGTGCCACCCGTGTTCACCCAGTCATCGCCCTGAGCCGAACAGAACCATTGCGTGTGCGTCTCCCCGACAAAACAAAGGGTCGGCTGCGTAATGAGCGTATAATCCGGCAGCTGTGAAACAAGTTCCCTGTTAGGCAGGTTGATGATCGCCCCGCCAAATACCGCCAGTATCTTGTTGCTCGAATAGGTTGTGCTAGCCGTGGCGTTGGTGTCGTCTATGGCGCATTTGCTGTTGGCTATATCTTCAACCTGGTTGATATTGGTCTGCAAATCGCTTTCGGCCTGTTCAGCCCTGTCCTGTTCCGCCGTTACCTCTTCCACCCACGCCAGTTGATGCGCGCCGTTATGCGTAACCCTTTGTGTCGCTCCCGTTTTGAGATTCAACCCGTTCCACGCCGTGCCGCCTACCTGAACCGTATCATCCGGATCCGCGTACAAAACAGACAACTCGTTCGTGCCGTCCTGTGTTTTCGCCTTGACAAACTGATTGTTGTTCAGCGAACCGCCAAGCGTATTCCACGACGCCGATGTGGGCGGCAGCTGCGTTGTCGCTCCCAATACGTAATTTGCCGTTATCGTATCGATCATGAATTGCAGGCTGTTATCGCAAATCACACGGTCGCCGACACTCGGACTCATCGGAGCCGAACCTATAGGCGTAAGGGTGGCCCCCCCGACGCTCGCCGGGTCGCCCACTTTCTGGACGGTAGGAGCATCGGTCGACGAGTAATAATTCACCGTTCCGGCAGTTCCCGCAATCCGGTATGATTTCGAACCGTCCGCATTGACGGTGGCTACCACCGTGATATTTTGCCCGCTTGTAACATCCTTGACGCTGCCCGATATATCCGTTTTCGTTGACAGCAGCTCGTCAATGGCTGATTTCGTGTAATAATTCGGCTTGCCGTCTATCCAGTCGTCAGAGTCTATGACAAGGGTATCCCCGATGTTAAACTCCGTGCCCGAAACAACAAAGAAAACACCTTCCGGATTTTCAGGAATCAGGAAGTAGGTGTATGTGCCTCCGGCGTCTACCGCGCCGCCCTGTTTGTCCAGAACGGTATAATCCGTGTCGCACAGGTAGGCGAAATACTCCGGATGAACCCCTCCCGTCTGGATGTTCCATCTCGAAGTTACGTCATCGTAAAATATAGTGGCTTTCAACCCGGTATTGCTTGCCGTTATCGTATTGCCTGTGATGCTTATGCCCGCACCGGCCGACAAGGTATCCTGTTTGGCGTCAACCTGTTTTTTGACGGCCACCTCGTCATCGGCCGTAGCCGAGCCGTCCGTTTTGCCCGAAGTATAATATGTCTTTATTTCTCCAACGCCCGCGCTGTCTCCCGACCATCGCCACATCAACCGGTTGCCCAGTCCTGTCGTTTTGTTTTTTACATATATCTCGTACACGAGCGGATCCGTACTGTCCCGGTTTGCTCCGCCAAACGATAACGTGTCGGTTGTCGCATCATACGACATATAACCGCCCCCGTCGCTTTCGGAAAAGAAATAATCATACGAATTATCCGCCTTGTATATTGTTTTAATTGACCCGTTGTCGTATATTGTACGGGTAAATACGTCATTGTCTATCACTTTGTCCACCTTCCCGGATATCTTCCCGTCAATATCGGAAAACCTCCCGTTCAGCGTTTCCTCCCCGTCCGTTGTGATGTTGTCCCCGTTCAGAACTACATCGCCCGTTAATCCGTTAACCGATTCCACATCGCCCGTACCGGCTATCGCCTGAAATATTACCTTGCCGGTTGTTCCGTCTATCCCGCGAGTTACCGTATCCGAATCCGACGTCATTTCCATAAAGGAATCGACGTCTATACTTCCGTCATCCCCCTTGTCGCCTTTCTCCCCGGTATCCCCTTTGTCGCCCTTGTCGCCTTTTTCTCCCGGAGCGCCCTTGGCCACGTAAAACGCCCAGTTCACCGTATCCGTTTCAGGGTCTGTCGTGGAAATGAACCCGGAGGCCGCAATAGCTACATAGGCATTACCGTTATATGTACACTGGTCATACCTTGACGGCGCATCTTCGTTGTATGTAGTCCCGCTAATCCATTCACCCGTGTAATTCAGGTTGGCCGCATCTTCGCCCTTGTCGCCTTTCTCTCCGGTATCGCCCTTGTCGCCTTTATCGCCTTTTTCTCCCGTCGCGCCCGGAGCCCCGTCGTTCCCTTTCAGGCCCTGAACGCCGCGTTCCCCGGTATCGCCCTTGTCCCCGGTATCCCCTTTGTCGCCTTTCTCACCCTGTATACCCTGTATGCCCTGGTCGCCTTTCTCCCCGCGCGGGCCTCTGAATATGCGCGTAGCATCGCGCCATTCGCCAGCCGCTACACTATACTGCTCAAAGGTGTAATCGTCAGGCGTTGCACCCGAACCCACAGCTATTGTCAACCCGTCCTTTAATTCGTCGGGACGAGCCGCAAAATAACTGTCCCTGGCCCCGTCATCCGCAAACCAGTAACCGTCCGGTATATCCGATGCCCCCCCGCCCCCCTTTATGCCTATCTCTTCCAGTAAATCAAAGGCGTTCTCTCTGGTCATGGCCTGCCCGTCAAACGTTATGCCGTCAGCCCATTTCGCGTCCATAAACGACGTCTCTTGAGGCCATATGTACATCGACAGCCTGTCCGCAGATATTCTGTAACGCAACTGACCCTTGTAAAAAGGAATTTTATCCTTGCTGCCCGCCTGCAGGAATACCTGATTCTCGCTGGTTGTAATTGTTAACATGTCCTTGTCTGTTTTTTTATTTTAAATATCCCCGCATGGAAGCGCCCCCGAATGGAAGCGCCCCCGTTTTTTTTGACCCTAATAGATCTCTACATTCTGTACCGCCATGCTGGCTAGCACGAATGACGTCAACTCCGTCCATATATCGCCGTCTGCCCACGTCCACGCATATACTGTATCGCCAACGCCCCTGTAAATCGTGTTGGCGTTAGTGTCATTCACTGGAAAATCGCTGCTAAAGCCGCTCCATGCATGATCGTTCGATTCTCCGTTTTGTAAAATTACCGAACTATAACCGTAATAATCGCCCGCCGGAGTGTAACCGGCCGCCATCAATACATAGCGAACCGCGTCCGCCCTGTAGTTTTTAATGTTAACATCCGGCACGTGAGGCATCTGGTCAACAGTCATGGTTGCAGTAGCCGAACCGTCGGCGGTTTGAAACACAATCTGCCCGCTACGTGAATCCATTACCGATGGATTTGGCTCTACATGGATCATCACGTCTATACTTCCACCGCTGTATTGCGGTGTAGTGTCCAGCCATTCATCCTTGCTTTGTACATTCCACGATGTATCGCTGTCCAGGTATGTATTGTAGGAGCCTCCCCATCCGTCAGGTTGAAGCAGAGCGGGGTCTACGGATATGCTATGCGCAGGCGCATCCTGACTGATTTCGCACTGCGCCATAAGCGAATCGGTAAATACTGTAACCGTAAGATCCCTTGAATCAGAACCCGTGTTGGGCAATACCGTGACATTGATGACCCCGTTACCCGTTCCGCTGGCCGGACTAAGTGATATGACAGACACATCATAGACTGTATCCCAGTTGGTATTGCATTGTACCACAAGGGAAAACTGGCCGCCCGCTGCCGGAATAGTCGTCGAAACAGGGTTTATGTTCAGTATTGCCACCGAATCCCCTTGCTGCGATACCTGTACCGTACCGTTGCTCCCGTTGTCCGACGGGATAACGGTCACTATACCCGCGCGAGAATCCGACGCATTTACATCAACCGACACGTTAAACGAATCTTCATCGGCAGTAGACACAATATCCGTTACCTTTAGCCATGTCTGGTTCGATATCGCCTGCCAGCTTACACCCGGCTCCACACCGGATACTGTTACCTTCTGTTTGGTCGCCATTATTCTTGATTCTTAAGTCAATACGTTGCCCGCAGCGTCAAACGTGACGGCATTGGGTGTTAACAATATAACCGACTGACGCAATTGCGATACCGTTACAATAGCAGCCGTCGCACCGTCCGACGACGTTACAGTTACATTTGCGCTACGATCCGAATCCGTAGAAGAGTATGCTCCGCACTGGATTGTAAAGTTGCCGTTCCCGACAAACGATCCGCCTGCTACAGTACACCAACCCTGATCGGATACGGCAGTTACCGCTACGCCGGCCGTTATTCCCGTTACGGCGATTGTTTTTAATGTTGCCATGTTTAAATATTTTAATGATTAAAACTCTATTCGTTTACATCGTGTTGCCCGCAGCATCGAATGTAGCCGCAGGAGGCGAAAGCACTACCTCCGATTTCTTGTTGACAATGTATGTTATCGCATATTTGCCGGGAGCGATGCACCGTACAATTATCTCCGTTACCATGCCCGGATAAACCGCCGCCTGATACCACTTGTCTACCTCGTATTCAGCCGTCTGCGGAAGCGTGACAAACACAATACCCGCCGATGTGTTCCTTACGCGGATAGATGCCACATAACCCGGTTTGAACCGCTCTGTCTCCGCAAAAGACAATGCCTCCCCGGCTGATATGGTTGCCGTAGTAGTACCCATAGGTATAATGCCCGACACTGTATCCACCGTCTGGCAACCCAGATTGAAGCCGTTGATTTCGTCTATGGCCGACAAACGTTCGTTCACAGTGTCCAGACGTTCGTTCACAGTGTCCAAACGCTCGTTCACAGTGTCCAGACGTTCGTTTACGATACGTAACCTTTCCTCTATATCCAGCAAGTCAAACATCGACTGCCATGCGTTATTTATGGAACTCCAATAAACAAAATACCTTGTGTTCACCGCAGGAGTCTCCCCTGCAGGATCAATATACGCCCACCACCCGTAATATCCCTTGGGATACTTCGTGTATATGTCCTGTATCGAATTGAAGGCCCCCTTGTAATCTTCAAATCTTACACGATCCTGTTTATTTATTTTATTATGTTCGCTCATTATTCATTGCAGCTTTTATGATTTGCAAATCTTCCAGAGCCAGCTGTTTTGACTTCTCGTACAGATCGCTTTGTTCGTAAATGAATTGAACTCTGGCCGCCGTCAGGTAAACCAGCACATACAGCAACCTTTCATCCATGTTGTCAAAAATCGAAGCGTCCGGATCGTGAATGTCTATTTTCAGCTTTGGAAAGTAATAACCGTATTCAATTTCATGCCTTTTGAAATTTTTCGGCAGCGAATAGTATTCCAGCTTCATACCCTTGTCCGTTTTCACTACCGCACAAACAGGCGTCGATACGCCCCCGCGCAAATAAGGATTGAACTGCTCGGTATATTTCGGGTTGTCCATGGAAATGCTACCCGTCACAGGCCTCTCCCATCCAATCATCTTGAATATCTTCAACGAGTAAAAATCATCGGGAAGGAATATATGACCGCTCCCGTCCTGATTCGGTATCGCAACCGTCGACATCCTGTCCATTTCCACCGCCGTCAACAAATCCGCCGGCGATATGTTTCTCAAATACATAAACGCCTCCTCGATACATTCCTTGATGTAAGTTTCTCCCGGTTTATCAAGCCTTTTCGGGTCAAGAACCACAAGCCCCTCGGTCAACGGAGTTATTCTGGACGTGTCGGGGTCAAGGACGCCCAACCCCGAACCATACGGGGTTAGCTCCTGTAATTTTACCTTGACCTTGTATATGAATTCCCTTATTGTCATTATTCATTGAACGCCCGCCAGTTTGGAAATGTAAATCCCTTTTCTTTTGCAAACGAAACAAGGTCGGTCGCCGACAGTATTTTGTTCAAAGCCTCCGCGCCAATGCCTTTTTCAGTCATGAACTCCCGCGCTTGCTGCTGGTTGGCCACAAGCTCGGATAGCAGGTCGGGATTGCCGGCGGTTTCATCCGGACTTGACGTCCCAAGCGCTATCGCATCTTTCAAGCCGGCGGTTTCATCCGGCAATTTATATTCCTTGACGTCTTCGTATGTACTGCTTTCAATGTATATTTGACCGTCCTTGAATCTTTGACTTGCCTTGATAGCCTCTATTATGCCGGCATCCCTGGATATGTACCTGCCACCTATAATGGTATTCCCGTTAGTACCCCCGCCGCTGTATTCCACCCGGACTTCTTTACCGTTCAGAACAACCTTCTGGCTTAAGCTCATAAGCCCCTTCAATCTGAATATCACAACGTTTATTTTCGACATGATTTTTAATATTTAATCGGTTATTATTGAAAGTTAGCCGGCCAGCAGAACTCTGTTGACCGGCGTGTTTATATCAGGCCGCCTTCATGATCTTGCAGTGGCAGCTAGGATAACCCAGACCCGGACAGAAGCTTTCCGAGTTCACAATGGTATCCGATTTCTTTACCCCAAGAGCTTCCTGGTCGTAAGATTTGGAACTCCTTGCCTCCCAGATGTATTTGTACAGGTAGTCAGGGTCTATAACGTAGGCGTTATCCGCGTCTCCGTACAGATCCAGCAGTTCGTGATGTATCAGATACAGCGTACCGAAGTTCGTTTCTATCGTATTCCACTTGATGCCCCATTCAACCGCTATGCCCGTAGTTATCTCCTTGTTCAACGTCCAGTCTATCTTGCTTATGTTGGATATGAATTTCGAACCCGCAAACAGTATCCTTTTCTTCGAACCGCTGTTTTTGGTAAAGATGTATTCCGTCATGTCAATGAAATCTTCCTTCGTGAACGAAGTATATTCATATTCTTTAAACATGTATTTGGTTATGCCGTTACATGTATAAACATCGATGTTCTGGTCATCGTCGTATGTCATACCCTTCTTGCCGTACATAATGGAGCCTTCCATTTCCATGCGCCATTCATATATGGCCGCCTCGTTCATGTCCTCTTTCTCCCAGTCCAGTATCTTGTCCTGCTTCTGGTACCATTTCGAAATATCTATCTGGCACATGAATGTCTGCGCATAGTTATTGTCGATAACAGGATAGGAAGATGTAGGAGGCGTTTTCACGTCAAACTCCGTCGCTGCCCTGCCAAGGCGGTAAAGAACCGTATTGGCGTCTATCGACGGAACGTATTTCTGGGTTCTCGGACGCAATGCCGTAGAGGTCAATGCCCCCCCGTTGGTCGCGTAAACGATGATATTCTGCCCGGCAATACTCTTTACACGCAATTGAAGGTAATCCTTCGTGCTTTGAACCGTGCCCGATTCGTCAAACCCGTAGACGCCTTTCACTAATATGGTACTTGACTTGGCAAATATGATAGGATTGTCTACCGTCAATGTCGCCGTCGAACTGGTTGTGTCCTCCTCGTAAGCCGTCTTTACAAACGTCTCGAAAGGCTTGATGTCCACCGAACCCCATTTCGCGTCGATAGACGACATGTTCCGCGGAGTCAGGTGCCTCATCATCGTATCCAGTATCGCCTTGTCCGGCCTTACCTTGACAATCTCATCGTCATAGTAAGGCTTGAATAGCTCCGTCTGCACATTCTTGCCGGTATCGATGCTCACATCCCCGGCAACATGTTTCCCCTGGTTTTCGGCCCCCGGAGAACTCGGATCGGGACCTGTCTGGTTAGGCGTGAATATACCGGCCACCGCCTCCGCCGAATTCACCGCGCCAACATCGGTAACACCGGCTATTGCGCATACCAGTGAAAGAAACAGGATTATCAACCCGCCCTTCCCAAAATAATTTTTAAAAATCTGTTTCATCTGTTTTTAATATTAAATATTATTGAATTAATGTAGTGTTGGATCCCCAGCTGCCTTTCCGGCGCCCACCGGACGGAATCCCCGTTTTAGCGTCCGTTTTGGGTGCGCCACCCGATGCGCTTAACGTCGGTATGCCGTCCCCGCCCCCGTTTTCACTGCGTATTTTTTCAACTATCTTTTGAGTGCGCCCTTTCGCTTCTCCCGCCTGTATCGCACTGTCCACATCGGCATCATAATCGTATGCCTTTTTCAAGGCCTCCAAGCCATCCATACTGTATATTCCCGAAAATGCCGGAGCATATATAGTATCGTATGCCCATTGCATGAATTCCATAAACTGCGTATCGTCCATACCGTTTTTTTCCGCGAATTCCTGAAACACAGCCTCCGATGCGCGCGTGTTGTCGTCGAATTCCTGCTGCTGTTTGGCCGTCCTTTCAAACTTGTCAGCCTCTTCCTTTATACGCTCGTCCTCCGCCTTTACGATTTCCTGAAACTCTTCGCTGTCAGGATCCAGTTCCAACGCCGACTTGCCATACATCTTCACTATTTCCGGCACAATGTTCTTGCCGCCCATGATCGATTGAATAAGAGCCGCGTTGCGGGGATTTTTCCTTACCCCTTCCGCCAGGCTGTTACTCGTATCGTTCACCCTGCCATATTGGTCCAGTATGTGATCTATAGCATCATCGTCGCTCTCGAAACTCATATCCGGACTGTTGGATTTCAAATAATCCATCAATCTGGCGCGCCCTTTCAAAGGCGCTGCATCCGGTGTCTCAACGGTCTCTACCACAGTCGCTTTTTCTTCTTCTTCCATCATTTTTTATTTTATGAAAAAACTTAAAGTATTACTTCACGAATTTATTATATATAATTATATAACAACATGTTGAAAAATTATTTTTTCGTGTTTGTTTATGTTATCTTTGTATCCGGTCTAGAAAGCGAAACAATGGATACCGGGATATATACGCTTAAACAGATAAAGGATGCGGATTTCAATGCGGCTTACAGGTATGTACTCCGTAAACATGGCCGCAGAGCCAGATTCATGGAAAGAAAGGCTATTGTAATCGAAGCTCTGGACATGCCCGCTCCCCGCTTCTATATTACAGTGCACGAAGCCGCCAGAACCATAAACAAAATGATGAAGGGACAGCTGCCCGTACACAAGAGCCGCCTGCGTCGAAAAATGTATTTCGACATGTTCAACGTTTTTTTGCAATGGAGAATAGAAAATCCAGAGGCCAAAACAGTCGAAGGCATAGATTATGTGATAAACAGCCAGGCCCCCGGATTTTATATGACGCCCGAATATGCCATGCAAATAAAAATAAAATGAAATACCTGTTTATTGCAATATGCGTTATAATGTACTGTTTGCCTGTCGACAGCCCGGCTGTCGGATATGCATCCGGCGCTCCTGCATATACATTCTTTATATATATGGTATTTCACAAATCCATTGTTCATTTGTCGATCAACATGGCCGGCTTCTACTTCGCATACGGTAGCATGAAATGCAAATTTTTTCCGTTGCTGTACGCCGGAGCCGTTCTCGTTGCTTTTTTATCCGCCTCCGGTACGCCTTCGGTCGGAGCCTCCGGATTGATATACATATTGCTCGGTATCAGGGCGGCTAGCGTAATAACAGACCCTCACAGGTTTATACCCTTCTTTTCCCTCGTCCTCCTGTCACTGTCCACAGGTTTTATCATACCCGGCATTGACGGGTTAATACATCTGACGGGATTCTCTCTCGGTTTTTTATCATCAATAATCAGGTCAATATTATACGATGAAACAGACAGCCTCGCAGATAAGGGAAGAGAATAAAAGCCGGAACGCCAGGCTGCAAAAGGAAGAAAAGCAATACAACCCTTTTCTTGGTAGCGGGTCCGATATTGTCAAAAGGGAGCCCCTGAAGATAGACGGACTGCCCATTGCGTACTTCCTTGCGCCTTGCGAAATGATGTCGCACCCCCTGATAAAGGCCCTGAAAAGCGAAGGCTCTATAAACGCTTACCTCCAAAAATTAAATATACCCCCCACAAATGAAACCGTAAAAAAAATAATTCTGGAAGTAGAACGAATCAGGGTCAGAACCGATTTTGAATATGTCGCTGCGTCTTACTTCAAAATAAAACCGAAGCCAAAAAAAGATCCATTTACAGGGCAGGATGTTATTCTTGAAATGGACATACCTTTTATTCTGAACCGCGGACAAAGAAAACTGCTGAAAGTCCTCGAATACCTGCGGCTAAAAGGAGTACCCATACGTATTATTCTGCTAAAGGCAAGGCAGTGGGGAGGCTCCACGCTTGTACAATTATATATGGGATGGCTGCAACTGTTTCACCACCGCCAGTGGAATAGCGTGATTTGCGCCCATATCGAAAACACGGCCAGAATCGTGAAAGGCATGTACGCCAAAATGTTAAAGTATATCCCGCCCGAACTGATAGCAGACGGCGCAAGCAAGACGCTGTCAATGCGCCCTTACGAAAAATCATCCAAAACAAGCATCATCGCAGGCCCCGACTGCCGTATAACAATCGGTAGCGCCGAAAAACCCGACGGTGTACGCGGCGAAGAGGCCGTTATGGCCCACTGTACCGAAATCGGTATATGGAAAGAAACAAAAGGAAAAACGCCCGCAGACATATTGAATTCCGTCACGTCGGGGATTCCGCTGGTAGCCGATTCAATGATAGTATACGAGAGTACCGCCAAAGGAGTGGGAAACCTCTTTCACCGCGAATGGCTAAGATCAAAATCCGGAAAGGGAAACATGACCCCCGTATTTATTGCATGGTTCGAAATCGAAAGCTATTCCGTCAAAATTGACAATTTCATCGATTTTATAAACTCGATGAACGATTACGAATACAACCTCTGGGATAAGGGCGCGACACTCGAACAGATAAACTGGTACCGTCAAATGTCAAACGGATATCCCGACGAGTGGAGCATGAGACAGGAATATCCTTCCGACGACATCGAAGCCTTCCAAAGCTCCGGAAAAAGGAAATTCGATATTTACATGGTGCAAAACATGCGCAAATTCAACAAGGAGCCTTTGTTCTATGCTTCGGTAGAATCGCCTCTGATTCTGAAAGATTGCGACACTCGCGACAAACAAAAGGAATTCCTGAAAAAATCATTCCTGAAAAAACTTGAGGGCATTCCACGAAAGGATGATAACCTGCTAAAAATATGGTCGCCACCGACCATCGAAAATATAAAGCGCCGCTATGTGGCAAGCGTGGATATAGGAGGCCGCTCCGATGAAGCCGACTGGTCTGTAATTTCCGTATTCGACCGAAAATACATGACCGAACCCGGCGGCGTTCCAGAAAAGGTTGCCCAATGGCGCGGACACATCGATCACGACTTGCTGGCATGGAAGGCGGCGCAGATAGCTTCCATATACGACAATGCCCTGCTGGTTATAGAATCCAACACCCTCGAAACGGAAGAAACCGAAGGCGATCACTTTGAATATATTCTCGACGAACTGGGAGGCGTGTACGACAACATGTATTGCCGGAATTCAGCGCAACGGATAAAAGAAAATTTACCGCCAAAATGGGGTTTTCACATGAATGGATCTTCAAAAACGCTGGTAATCGACAATATGGTCAATATGCTGCGCGAAGAAGGGTATTACGAAAGGGACGCCGCTTGCTGCGACGAACTCGACCAGTACGAAATCAAGCAAAACGGCAAACTGGGAGCTATCGACGGATGTCACGACGACATTCTTATGGCTACCGCAATTGGCGTGTACGTATGCTACGACTTCAAGTATCTGCCAATACCCGAAGCCTTTATACCGCACGAACCCAAAACCCGTAAAAAGCAACAAACAAGAAACGAATCAACATTTTAATTATATGAATATGGAAAATTTAGTAAAATCAAATCTGTGGATCGAAACCGGAACGTTTTTAATCGCCGCAAAAAACTGGATTGCGCAAATCTGGCTATTGCTTATCCTGAAATTGAGGCTGAGAATGGCTATCAAACTGGCCGACATGAAGCATTTCATCACCGACAAACGATATTTCGTTTATCCCGATACAAAAACGGGAGGGCTGTTTATTCTCAACAACGACGAAATAACCTTGAAGAAAAAGCAAAAGATCATTTCCCGAAATCAAAAATACCTCGAAATAAGAGACAGGTGTTTTTATGCCACAGCCACCAAACGATATGGCCACGACGCGCCAAACAGGGAGGAAAAGATAGAAATGAGGCGTCGATATATCCGCTGGCAAAAAACATTAAAGCCAGTCCTCAACAAGGCGAAAGTAGGAATACCCCTGATTAAACGGAAACAATCGGTCTATAAACGGAAATAATACGGGCTTGTCCGGGAATATAAAACAGAAAAAGGCAATATTTACATATTGCCTTTTTTCGAACAATTTAAACAATCAAAAGAAATCATACCCCATGAAAGCAATCGAAGTTCACAATTGAAAATTACGGCTAATCTTCAAAGGACAAAGATAGGCGTTTTTTTCAATTAACCTGCTTTATTTCATTATTTTCCTGTTCCTGCCCCCTGAAATTTTGATTCAGCATGGCCATTGCCTCCGGATTTGAACCGCCTTGCACCTGCTGCATCATTTCCGGGGTGAAACCGTTCATCTGTCCTTCCTCCGCAGACTGTTCAGCCGATTCTACCGATTGAAGCAATCTGTCCTTGAACGGAAGATTTGAATTTTCCAGCATCATCTTCAAAGTAATGGCCCCACCCTTGAACATGTCCAGCAAAAATGTATCCATCACCGACCGGTAAGCCACAGTAGACGTACTTTGTGAAAGCGATATATCCATTTCCGAATTCTGAACCCGTTCCGGATTATAGTATTTCGATTCCTTTGAATAGTATGAACCCGCCGTATTTATAAATTTGCGCGAATCGTAATACTGCTGTAAAACCTTCATCAGTTTTATATCGCGATCGCTACGAAGGCTGTTAAAGGAGTTTACAAGATGTATGATGTTGGTAGCCGCGTTTTGAGCCTCCTGCGCGTACAGGCTGGCCGCAGTGCCCGACTTGGGATCCTCCCCTCTTAATGCCCCGTGAACCCCCGATATGTCGTTCATGAAAGACATCATCAGGTTGATCATCTCGTAGGTGCCTATATTGTTGTTGTTCGTCTGCAATTGCTGCATCACTTCGTTTACCTTTACCCCCGGCTTGGTTTTCAATACGATCACCGAACCTACCTTCACATATGCCTCGGCGATTTCTTCCGGCGATTTCCCGTCCAAAGCGTCAGCATCAACTACCAGCGTGTTTTTGGCCCCGGAGCTGATTATAAAATCCTGCAAAATATACATCCTGTTCAACATCCGCTGCGGGTCTATCAAGTCCTCCACAAACGAATGTGGCTCCCCGTCAAAGGTTGAATAAAAGTTAAACGAATACGGATGCCCCTTGTGCCAGTAGGGCGATTCACCCTCTGCCATCACATCCCCGTAAGGCGTGAAAAACCTGTAATACCAGTACTGGTGTACTGCCCATTTGTATTTTATAAGCAGCGCATCGTCCATAGCCACCCCCTGCAAGGCGGCCTCCTTTATACGGCGCTCGTTTTCGGCTATTATACCCCTCTCCTCGTTCAGGTCTGCCCAGTACAGCGATCCTTCGGCCTCGTCCACGCACCTGAGCGCTTGCTTGCTTTCATAACGCCAGCTCTCTATCACCCGGCATGTGTAGTCATCCTGCGGAATGTAAAAGTCCAGATTGTCTATCCGTTTGGTAGTCATGTTGCCATACGAAGAAGATATGCGCGTGTTTATACCATGGTACAAACTGCGTATATATTCCGCATCTTTCCTGTTTTTCGCAAACGCCCGCAACACGTCAGCCAGCCGCAAATCATGGATTTCTCCTATATGGCGCAAATCCCAACCCCGCGGATCTTCCATGTCGGCATTCCAGAACATCCGCGAAGGATTGTTCACAAGCACAATACCGTCAAGCGTGTCCCTAGTGGGTACTATGTCGTATTTAACCTTGTAAAACGCACTCGCGGATATCGCGTATTCAAACAAATTTGTCGCATCCAGTTCAGACGTCTGGTTAAGCTGCCCGCAAGCCTGCAGCGCGATTGTCATCATCTCCCCTATGGTAGCCTCGTCGCTGTCCCGCACCGAGCAGACAGGCTCCGTCTGGTTTGTCCTGAACGAACCTACGATAGAGTTTAAAAACCGCCGTATCATGTTGTTCTGCAAAGGCGTTTTTCCCTGACGCATGATAGACTGGCGCTCCGTGATAAACCTCCCCGGATTGTCCGGGTCGGGAATAACGTCCTCCCACTGCTTGCCATACACGTAACGCCCGCACCGCTTGCGCTTGTACCTGAATTCCCGCAAGTCATACCAGTAGGCCGCACATTCGTCCAACACGTCCCTTGCAGACGAAAAACGAACGCTGTCCATTACTTCATAGCGCTTGTCCGGCTTTATGCCAAGCCGCTTTTTATTGAAAATCTTATGATTCACCACTGTCATCGCATTTCCGTTTTATCTGTTTATTTCCTGTTCCATTTAATGATCATCGCATCCATGGCCTTTATGTCTTCTTTCGATACAGCCTCCCCTTTTTTGTCAATATCTTTCAGCAACCGGTCAGCTTCAAGGTAAAGATCCAGAACCTCCGATTCTTTTGTACCCCTGCTTTTGTATATCCTGTCCAGAGCTTTCGAGGCATATTCGCTCAATTCACTGTTATCCACACTCTTTTCCGCCTTTTCGTAAGCGTCCAGCATGTTTTTGTATGCCTTTGCCTTTCCTTTCAGATTGTAATAGGCGTTATAGAAGGCTTTGTCCTCCCTGTAAGGCTTGACAAATACACGCGCCATTACCATGTTCGACACGTCAAACTTACCCTCCGTAACCGCTATGGCCGACCCTGCAAGGTCTATCAAAAACTTGCCAATGCCCGGAACATAACCAGTCACAATATGCTCTATATCGGACGGATTCACATTAGCCAGTCCGCCTATAGGCGACCCGTCCGTATTGGACACGGCTTCAAGGTCGGGACGGCCCCCTGCAAGTTTCCAGACATGATCGGTAAACCATTGAGCCGCCGGACTTACATTCATTGTGCCCATTGTTGTATGGGGAACCGCGCCTTCCTTCGACTTCACATAAGGCTCGTTGTGTACTTTCCTGTCCGCAAAATCCCGGTTCAACACTACATCCGCAAGCGGACTTATCATTGTAGGAGCAGCGCTCTGCGCATATCCCTTGTAATCAAATCCCAGACTGTTCGTGCTACGGTCTACCTCGAATCCATCCCATAAATTGAAAGGACTGTCGGGAGAGAATTCGCTCGCAAAATATTTAAGCCCGTCCACCAGCGAAGCCTTTATAGTCTTGCGTCCCTGTTGTGCCAGAGCCGCTTGCACCCCGATACCATGGAATGCCCGGAACGTTTGCGGAAGAGCCAGTTTCACAGACCCCAAAACAAGATTCTGCATCCTGTCGTATTCGCCCCAGCTTCTCTCGTCGTCCGGATCGTCCGGCTGTAACAGGGTATTGAGATACCCCATAGCGACATACAAGGCGCTCAATACCCTGATTTCACGGGATTTCCCTGCCGCTTTCAAATATTTGCTGCTTCCCTGTATGGCCGGATTGAAGAAAGCGAAAAATGACCTGAAAAACCTGTTAGACCCCGAACGGTCAAAATTTACGGTCACTTCCTTCGCGTGCGTGGCCGCCTCCTCCCGCGTATAACCGCTTTCACGGCTGGTTTTATAAGTGGCAAAGCGAAAAGTAAGCTCCGAAGCTTCCGTTAATGCACCGAACACATTACCCAGAACCCCTATCGTATTGTCAAAGGCGGCAGTACCCGCTTTCTGCCACATGTTCGGGTCTACCAGTTTGCGCATGTCGTCGCGCAGGTGGTCTATATCCTTCATGTAGCTGTAACCGGTGGCCGCCCCGTCCTCGAAAAACTCTTCCAGCATCTTTCCCGTTTTGGTATCGAAGCTGTCCTTGTTTTTGAAGTTATTGGCCAGTACATATTCCCATACCGAACGCTGCGAAAGGCCTATGTTTTTAATATAACGCCCGGTATAGGCGTTCCCGAACTCGGCATGACTGTATATTATGGAACTCCCTGCGTCGCGCATCGCATTCCTTAACGCAAATTCCGGATTGTATTGCGTCATCAGCGAGGACATGGTTTTTGTGACAACCGTAATTCCTTTTTGGCCGCTAAACTCCGCTTTGCCGGCATTGCGGTTCAATACGTTGGCCGCCTCCGCGTCCGACAATTCTATCACATACTCCACCCCGTCCTTGACGGCCTTCACCTGATGCTGCCGCTTTTCGTCCGAAGTGCGTTGCGTGACCAGATCTTCATTCACCCGGCCCGCTATCCGTATCTGACCCGACAGGCTGTTTATATCGTTCTGTATGGCATCCCTGTCCTGCTCCGTTTTCGCAGTTTTTAAACTTTTGCGCAATTCGGCTATCTGACCGCGCAACGCCTTGTCTGCCTCTATCATCTTGCTGTCAGGCGGTACGCTGCTCTCCCGGTAGAGATTCAGACCCTCCTCGTTTTTCTCGTCCGTTTTCACATACCATAACTTTTTTATCGTAAACGCGCCCGTTTTACGCCCTATATCCTGATTCTTTAATGCAAAATCAAGGAACTTCGCCTTTGTCCGGTTCTTTTCCACGCTCAATATCGAACTTTGAGCGATGCTCTTTATGAAAGCCAGAGGGTCGCCCGCCAGAGATTCGCGCCCTTTGGCCTTAACCAAAGCCGCATTGTACGGATTGTTGTTGAATCTGCCCGCATCCTTCACGTATTTCTGATCCTTGCCCATGTCGCGCTCGCGCCAGCCGCGTTCCGGCACATAATACTTCCGGCCCCGGTATTTGTCATACGTGTCCTGGTCGGTATAGCCGTGCTTCAACTGGTAATCCAGTGCAAAACCCGTAGCCCGGTTCACAAGCTTCCACAGTTCGTCTATTGTGTCCATACCTAGCATGTCCTCAAACATGTCTATATAATCCCGCGGTGCAAGCCTGAACTTTTCCGCACTGCCCGCAAAGCCCAGACTTTTTTCAAAACCCTTCGCGCCTCTCGGTACCAACCCCAGCTCCTCCGATTCAACCATATCTTTGGCCTGCAAGTAAACCGATATCTTGTCATAGTTGTCCAGACTTTCACCTTTCTTTTTATTTGTCCCGATTTTCCATACAATATTGTCAATTACATCCAGCCGCTTGCCGTTCACAATATCATTCAGGTATCCGGCCAGAGGATTGATATAATTCCTTTCGTAATCATCCAAAGCGCGTTTTGCCCGGCCCTTGCTTCTGAAATAATCATTGTAAGGGTCGATAGCCATATACAGCTTGCCGCCCATCTTCTCGATAGCCTTCAAGAAACGTTCCAGAGGCTTCGCGTCATCCTGAAACTCGTTTACCCTGTTATCCCGCCATTCCTCCAAAGCCGATTTTTTAACCAGTTCGTCAAACGCCTCTTTAAACGTTTGTGTTTCCTCCACAAACTGCTTGTGCCTGGCCATAATGTCCGCCAGAGTATCTTTCTTCGTAAACACCGGAGGCTCGGGTATATTCGATACTGTCTTCTCTAATGCGCTTTCTTCCTCCCCGGCCTCCAGATGAAACCGTATATCATCGCTTCTTTCGTCGAAATTCCCGTTATTGTCCGTAGCCGACTTGATTTGAGAAGGAGAGAAAGCAACCCATTCTTGATTTAAGTTTCCATTAAAAAATACACCGTCAAACCCCTCTTCTTTCAAGTTATTTGTAAATTCTTCGCTTTCAGAATTATCATTAAGTTCCATTAATCTTTCTTGATCTTCGTTGACGGCATAGTACGGGTCGCGTACATTTAAAAATGTTTCCATCACGTTTTTCCCGTATTGGCCATCCATGCTTCTGTCTCCAAAGAAGTAGTAACCTGCGCCAAGCCAGCCGCTATCGTTTTCCTGCTTGTTTCTAAAAATGGTAAATTCCTTGTTGGAACTGTGCGCCACAACCTTTGGCTCCCCGTTTTCATCCACAACCTTGCTCGCATTTTCCGGGTCATTCAACCAGTCCCCGAACCAGTTCATAAACGATTTCGTCCTTGTCTGCAGCCACTGACGTTCATTCAGATTTGTTTTCTTGCCGTTCGGAGCCTTCATAAACGTACCGTTGGCAACCGCTTCCGACTTTATTCTGGACATCTCTACCGCCGATTCATCCGTTATGCCCTCAACGTCGAAGTCATATTTTGACTGGTCAGCCTGCCGCTCCCCGGCCCTGTTTTCCCTGCTTTGACCCCCCCACTTGCCTTTTTCCGTAACCCCGTATTTTTTATACAGGTTTTTACCGCCAAGCAAATCCTTCACAGCCATGTCCGCAAAATCCTTCAACGTCATGTTTTCAAGATTCACGCCCGGCTTCAAGCCCAGACGCTTGCCTATGGCATTCCACACATCGTGAAGCCAGGCCTTCATTCTGGCCCAAGTCCCAAGGTCATGCCTTGCGTGCCACTCCGCTTCACCGTTGTCCCCTATAAAATGAGCCAGAGACTCATCCATGACCCTTTTAATAGCATAGTCCGTAGCCTCGTCTATGGATTCACCCGTACGTACCGATTCCGTAACCTTTTCTTTGGAAGTACCCTTCAACAGATACGAATACCCCGCATCATTGATCACCTCGTTCCAGTACGTCGACCCGATAACCGGCTTTTTGCCGGCCTCCCACAATTCCGGGAAATTTTCATATATGAACGTATTCCACAAGTGGCCAAACTCGTGTATCGGAGTATTGGCATTCATCCGGCTTGGGTCAATGTAAACATCCCCGTCCTCCGTCACAAGGCCCAGAATACGACCGCCGTCCCGTGTGCGCATCTCCTTCGCTTCATAACTGTCCATGTTGTCGTCGATGATTTCCCGTATCCGTTCGTTCACCGCCTCCACTATTTCGTCATACTCCGAATTAGAATTGAACTGAAGGCTGTAACGCCCGTTAAACCTCCCGCGTGTCGGGTCCTTTTCAAAAACCTCCACCGATATGAACTTGCCGCTCCTTGCGTCCGTGTCGTTGTTGGCCGGATTGTAAGGATGATCAGCAATCCGCAACTGTATCACGTCCACAAGATTGTCGTTACTGTCGTAAATGTCCAGACTCCTGTACTTGCCGGTATGTATCGTTCCTATCCTGTAACCCTCGTATTTATCTATAATATCGTTGTTGATATTGTAATATACTTCATCCAGAAGCTCCCGCGAAGATTCGACCGGATTTTCAAAAGTCCGGTTATCCAAAAAAGTATCCCCCCATTTGCTACGCAAGCCATTGAATATTTCAGGCAGAAAACCCTTGTCAAGCGCATCATTAAAATCCAGTTTGTCATTCGTTTCCTCTACATCCCCGTCCTCGTCGAGGCGCGCAACTTTAAAATAAACATCCGCTTCCTTATACGGCACAAAGTACGCGCTAACTTCATCAAAAGAACCCGGATGCTTCAAGTCCTCGAAAGCCTCGTCCATGCTGTCGAAATAATCTATATCCGGATTGTCCTCTCCATAAAACCATTTCACTGTATATTTTGGCACGAGAACTATCTTGCGCCCTTCTTCATCCAGTTTGCCAGTGTCTATGTAACCCGTTTTTTCAGCCGCCCTTAGCGCGTCGATAGCAATCCCCTTCTGTTTTTCGTGCGATATTTCCTGCTTCCTTTCCAACACGCTCTGCAGACGTTCCTCGTAATTACGTATACTCTCCTCGTCAATGAACACATTGCGGGCCATACCCGTTTTCTTCAACAGTTTGACGATCTTTTCCAGAGCCTCCCGGGCTATGGGTGTAAACTTCCCTTTCCCTACCTGCTTTCTAACGCCCGTATCAATGATTCTTGATTCGGGAACACTGTATATGAATCCGCTTCCGTCCTTGACGCTTATCTTTCCGTCCTTCCGCGAAACAACATCCCCGGTTACAGCCTGTCCGTTAAAAAAACGTATCGTAGCCCTTTCGCCCTCTTTGACCTTTCCCTGCGATTCCGTGCTTTTTTTCTCGCTTTCCGTACTTTTTTCCTGCGATTCCGTTACTTTTTCCCTGACTTCCTGCGATTCCTTGATTCCCGGAAGCTTCGAGTCGTTTTTCCAGATAAACACCCTGTGAGGCGTACCCTTCCTTTTGCCCTCTATATGCGTCGAAGCGTCATATCCGTAAACTTCCCGCAACACATCTTCAACCTCGTACTGTCCCTCTCCAGTGTCTGTCTCCTCGTTGTATTCGGCTATCAGTTGCCCGTAAGCATCCATATTGCTTTTGGCGGATTTCGGAGGCATTACGTCCAGTCTCTCCGCCACATCATTCCACATCTCCATGTCAGCAGGAGCCTCCATATCAAGAATCTTCACCCCGCTTGGAAACGCAACGCTTGTCACAGCACCCGTTTCCGACGCTTTGCCTTTTCTCTCACCCTTGGCCGTCCTGCCCTCGGCGTACCCTTTGGCCATCTCGCTGCTTTCGGTAGTATAAAATCCTATACCCTCCTTCCAGTTCCGGGTGTGGGTATAAGGGTCGATGAACTTGAGTTTCCCTTCCGGCGAACCGTGATACAGCTCCGCACCCTCGTAAGACGACGCGTCAAACACCGAAGGCCGGGCCTTGACCTCCTGCGCCTTGACATCTTGCGCCTTGACATCTTGCGCCTTGACTTCCTGCGCCTTGACTTCCTGCGCCTTGACTTCTTGAGTCTTGCTCTTGAAGCCGTCTACATCAAAGCCTTTCACGGTATCATAGGCGTCAATCTTGTTTTCATAAACCTTCATCTCTTCCGCAAATCGCGCCTGCTCGTAAAACGATTTCAAATACGGGCGAACACCGTCCCCGAAACTCTCTATCATCCTTTCCGCAAAATCCGCAAATTTGTGAGCGCCGGCCTCTATATGGTACATCGCCATCTGGCCGCCGATGATAAACAGTTCCGGGTCAAATCCGCTGTTCATGTTGTTCATCTTCCCGCGCATCTGCTTGCGCAGTTCATCGTACCGTTCAGTAGAGATAATCTTATTCGCTGCCCCGTAAACCGCCTTGTCCGCCTCAACTTCCTTGCTTTCCGTTTCCACGGCAGGGCCGGTAGCAGTCCCTGCCTCCGGCTCAACAACATCGACTTCCGTTTCCGTCAATGTAGCCGGCTGTGGAATTTCTTCTTTTTGTTGTCCGTTATCCGTTTGCCTGGTTTCCGCCTCCACGGCATTTTTCACACCCTGCCAGTATTCCAGACTTTTGCCAAGCTTTTCCATATTCTGATTGAAGGCCTGCTGATTGGCTACATCTTCACGAATATCGCCAGTAATTTCAGGCGCTTTTGCCTCTTTCAGCTGTTCTTGAATTTTACTTGTATAGGCATTCACAACAGCCAGCACTTTGGCGACGTCACTGTACACCTCCTTCAATGCCCTCACAGTCGTTTCCACAGGCACAAGTTCAAACTGCATATTGCCTTTTTCATCCTTTGGTATCTGGCCCGAATCTGTCAAATTGCTTTGTTCGCCCGACGCAGAACCCTCACTTTCGCCCTCTTTCCTTTTCAAACTGACAGCATCCGCACCCTCAATCCCGGACGTTTCACTGTCCACAGCAGGAAAAAGAGCCGGTAATTCTTCCGCCGCAATAGTATGCGACGATACATTTCCGTCGCTATCAGTCACATCTATTGTGTAAAAGTCACCTTGCCTGCCGGTAACGTCTATTTTTACAGCCGATCCATTGTAGTCAGTATTCACGCTCTGTCCCACATAAGGATCTTTCGCTTCGGGAGCCGCCTTGACATCCAGTGCGCCAACATTGTAGACAGCGCCGTCTATCGCATCCTGTACGATATACCCTCCTTCTGTTTGTCCAGTCACAATCACCGGCAAATCCACGCCGTTAATCGTAACTATGGCATTGTCGCCAATGTTGAATACCGGAGCCTCGTCCACTGCATCAGCCTTTTCCGTTTCATCCTGTATGGCCGCATCAGCCATTTTCTTGAGGTCATCCGCATTGTCTACCGAAGTTATCTCCAGTATATCGTTTATTGAAAGCTGTTTGGGCGTCCCGTCCACAGGGTCGGCGTAGATAATTATACCGCTTGATTTATCCCTGTTTATCGTTCCGTCCTCATTCAGTACTATATTGTCAGCCTTTATATTTATCTCCTCCCCGTCAAACAGCTTTGTTCTGGCAGTCATAACGCGCCCGCTGGCATCGGCATTCTTCGATATAATATCCGCTGCACGACGCTGACGCTCCCTTATCCTGTCCAGCCTGCCCCTGTCCATCCCGTAATAGGCAAAATATACAGAAATATATTCTATCATCGCCCTCTTCGCATTATCGCTAATCGCATCCTCATTCATAATGGACACAAGCTCTTTTTTTAATTCCGATTCCGCTTTTTTTGCGTTGCCGCTTTTGTACATGGCATGAACCGTATTTTCATAATTTTTAACCGCCACTTCTCCACCTTCATTTCCGAAATACTGAAACAAATTGCTTCTGGCAGCCTCATAAGCCATTTTTAGCGAACGCTTGGCCTGCGCATCACCTATTTTGCCGGTCATATAACCGAGCGTGCTTACCGTAGAAAAAGGTATCTGCATTACAGCCACAGCCCCGAATGTCTCCAGATTCTGACGCGGGTCAAAAAAGCCCTCTATCGTTTGTTCGCCCCTGACAACATTTGCAAGGTCTGCATACTTTTCTTCTGTAAATTCTACAAAAGGGCCTTGAATACCCGCTCTCCTTGTAAAATTGTTATCAAATACTTTAGGAACAGGTATCTTGAATTTCTGCAATATTTTGTTTATAACAACCTCGCCAAGTACCTCGCTTTGATTTTCTATGAACGCGGAAGCAGCTCCATGACCGAATGATTTGCGATTGCCAAACTTGATATTTCCGTCAGCGTCCTTGTCATAAGCCTGTCCCTGCATTTCCTCGAAAGCCATTGCATAGCTGGAGGGAGAGAACATCGATTGCACTGCCGGACGTACACTCATGTCGATTCCCACTTTTCCCGCTTTTCTTACAATACTGACAGTGTTTTTGTTCACTGTTTTTCGTGCAATAGCATATAGCAAGTCGTTATCCATTCGACTAAGCAAGCTCGCGCCCGCCTTGGTTGCCAGTTTGGATGCGCCCGCTTTGGCAAAACCTGATACTTCACCACCTAACGGAGCCGTAAGAAGAAAATCCCTGATGAACGGAAGCGACTTCTTTGTCGTGGAACCTATATTGTACCAGTTACCGGGGTCGACGCCCGCCATAATCTGATCGGCTATAAATTTTGCCTGTATGGCAAGATTTTCTTCCGCAGTTAACGATTCGGGATTTTTTTCATACTTGCTTATGACATCATTCAACCGCAAGTCGCCTAAAAATTCAGACATGGATAAAAATTCCTCCACTTCCTGTAAATTCGGTTTTAAACCTTTCCAGAAGCCGCCCCCCTCTTTTTCTGCGGATAAAAGCGATTTCGCATTTTTCAACAAGCTAACGGCCTTGCTTGCAAGCGTGTATTTCTCTCCGAAATATGGAATCGCAGGCCCGTAGAGGTCGGTCATTGCGCGCTTTTCATGCCGGTTTATAGCTTCTGTCGCCTCCTTGTGTATTATGTCCTCCCCTTGCTTTATAAGAGGATCGATAGCTTTATTCAATTCCTTTATAACATTCTGATGGGAATTCATGTATTGCACACCCATTTCTGAATTGGCTATGAAATCCTTGACAGCCTCTATTTGTTCCGGCGTATTCTTTTTCACAGTGCGCATGCGAACCTCGCCACCGCTGTATATAGGCTCTTCAACTGTCACCTTGTTTTTTTTCAGATATTCCTTTGCAATCATCGGAAGCTTGCTGTAATCTGTTGACGTGTTGCCTGTTTTATAGCGCGGATTACTTTTATACAGATTAAGCTGTGCACCGAACAGGTCTATCGGGTCTTTTTCCTTCACAACCCCGTCTGCCAAATTCCTGACATTATGCTCGTATATTTCTCTGTCAGTTAACAAATCATCTTTGTGCTTCGAATAATCATTTGGAAGAGCCACATCTATAACTTCGTTTGAAAAACCCAGCTTTTCCGGATTGAACATGTCCGCCGGATGCGTCACCTCCGGCACTCTCACCGCAGGCGCTCTCACAGCCGGAGGTGCAGGCGCTGGCCGTTGCGATTTCTGCGCTTCCGGCAAATAAGGTACGCTGTCTGAAGGTGCGCCGCCTGTCGGTTGGGAGTCTAGCGGTTGGGCGTTCGGATATAATTTCAGGAACTTGGCTACATCTCTTACATTTGCCTTGCGGCCATTAACTACATATATTGGCATAACATATCTGTTTTTTGATAATATCAATCCTCAATCCATTCAAAACCGGGATCATCCGGGTCATTCGGGTCAAGCTGTGCATCATTCGGGTCAAGCTGTGCAGGATCTTCATATTGCGGAATAGCCGGAAGCTCCAGCAACGGGTGCAACGGCTGGTTCGAATACATCTGGTCAACCGGTTCAAGCGGCCAAAACCGATACGGATATGACCCCGCAGGTGGAGTGTCTGTCTGCCCTGTCTGCCCTGTCTGCCCTGCCTGCCCTGTCTGCCCTGTCTGCCCTGTCTGCCCTTCGCGGCTCTTTTCGTACATGTACTGTGCCGCCGCCTTGGCATATAGCGTCTCATCCTTTGTTATCGCAAAGCTTCCCGTAGCACGTCCAGTCCTGTCTACCGCCTGTTCATTAAGTATAAGCCCGTGACTTCTGGCAAAAGCAGGATCTGTCTTTATCAACGATCTACCTATGGCCACATAATCTTTGAAAGCGTCCGGCGGAAGGTTCAGAGGAATGATTTTCCTGTTAAAATGATCAGTGAACGCATTGGGATCCTTCGCATCCGCATCAATATATATTGTCTGTGACTTCCCGGCAGATTTCGAAGATGCTGCAGACGCGGACAAAGCCAGCCTTTGCCTGTTCAATCTCAAATTTTCATCGTTATATTTCTTTTGCTGCGCCAGTTGAGCGGCCCTCAAAGCATCATCCATGCTCCTTCCGTGAACCAACGCATCTTCCTTGGCTCTGTCAAATGCATCCTTGGACGCAGCCATAGCCTGATTGTGCATATTGAAGTCGTAATTCGCTCTGGAAGATTGCATCTGGTCGCGCAAACCCTCCCGTGTCAGACGGTTTTTGTAATTTTCCATCATCAATTGCGCTACCCTTTCAGGCTTTCTGTCAGCCGATTGCCTGTACAGTTCCTGCATTTTTTCAACAAAAGCGTTGTGCTTGCCTGTCGCCGATTCCCTTTTTTCAACCACCGCGTTGCCCGCAGCTCCTATGTGATCGCTTATCAAAGCCGCAATATCTGCAAGCGCCGGGATGTACGACAGTGATCGAGCTTTCTCGACGTCGGCTTTCTTTTTGTTCAAGTCGTCGTTGATAAGCTCTATAATGGATGTAAGGTCGGGAGCCTCGCCGAATTTTTTTGTCAATTCTTCGTCACTCACCTTATATGAATCGTAGCTTTTTGCAAGCGGCGCCGGCGCCGGATTTGCCGAAACAGCAGCCCTGAAGTTCTCGTAAGGCTTGAAGGCATTGTTATAAAGTTGCTGTTCAATCGACGTCGCCGGCTGTGCTATTTTTGGCTGTGTACCGGCCGCTTGTGTCGCTTGCGCCGGAAGCGGATTTGCAGGATTTACAGTACCGCCGGGATTCACAGTACCGGCGCCCTGGACTGCCTGTGTCTGCTGTGTCGCCTGATTGGTGCCGGCAGGAGGAGCGACGGGATTGTTAACGTCCTCGTTCGTGGCCGCCAAACGCTCTTTCACGAATTCGTCCAGTGTCTTTGAATTTAATAATGACATGATCAAAAATTTGTAAATTGAATTAAACTACTGTCCACTCCATTGGCTTGCCGGCAGTCTTCGCGACAGTACCCGCCGTGGTACCCGCCGGAACTCCCGCCATACCCATCGCACTGTTAGCCGCCAAACCAATCCCGTTTGAGACAAGATTCCCGTACTGCTGTACCTTGTTGGCCGCCAATCCGTTACGCATGTTGAATATATTGCTCCTGTTAGCCTCGTACCTGTCGCGTATCCTGTCGCGAACGGCAGACCCCTGAGCGGCTATATTGCCTATCAAGTCAGAGTAAGAGGACATGTTAGCCTTCCTGTTGGCGGCTACAGCTTCCGGCGTTGCGCCCGTCACAGCAGCCGTTTTGGCGTCTATCCCGGCCCTCTCTTTCAAATATTTGTGCGCCTTTTGCAAAGCAGCAAGATTTTCCGTCCTGTCAAGCTGATTCTTGTAGTAATCATTCCTGAACATATCATCATTGCGCTTCGATTCCGCATTGATCATCTTCTCTTGAGCCTTGCGAGCGCTGCCTCCTAAAATTGAACCGATTATCGAGGACGCGCCCCCGATGGCCATTGGGATTAAGAATGCTGGCATATTTTTATATTGTTAAAGTTTTACTTCATAAAATTATTGCAAGAATCTACAACATAAGGTGTTCAAATATTTTTTTTGTACATTTACAGAAAAAAAATCAATGGCTTATTCACCCACAGATAAAATCAAGGCGGTACGCTGGTATCGCGACAACGGACGCAACCAGCAAAAAACCGCTAACAAATTCAAAATAAGCACGGAAACTTTACGGAAGTGGCTGAAAGCACACCCCGAGATATTATCGGGCGAAACAAGCAAAAATGCCATAGCTATGATAGAGCATGGCCGGGCAGGCAATATTCTACAGTTCGAGGAATTGCAAATAAAGAAAGCTGAAATAGCGTGCACAATGGCTTACGAGCGGTTAATAGAGCTTATACCGCAGGAAAAAAGCATTGGCAATCTAGTGACTATCATAGAAAAATTGAATCCCAACAAGCTGGCGGGTAATAGCGAAGAGGGAGAGGATCGCACGCCATTGGCTACCAAATTGGATGAAATCCTTGCGGCGCACAACAAGAAATGGAATGATGCGCGTCATATAATAGATGTGGAGGGGACTGTCGTGGAGGACGAGTAGACAGGTTTTTATTTGCTTTCGCGTGATTCTATTTCATCAAGTATCATTTTAAGATCATCAATCGAGCTTATTTCCCTGATTGATCCGTTCAATTTTACAAATCCTGTAATTCCGTCGCTAGTCTTTAGCATTTCTCCCTTACCGGTGACAAGCCAATTGGCATCAATATTGAATAGCTCTATAATTTTTTGCGTAAATTCCAAACTGGGTTTTTGTCTCTTGTTTGTATAATAATTAATAGAGCGTTGTCCTATTCCAATTTTATTCGATAATTCCAATTCCGATATTTTGTTATCCCTTATCAATTTATTAATTCGATCGATAATTTCTTCCATAATAAATATTTATTTATAATCATTCTAAATAGAATTATAATTCTTGTTTTTACATTTAAAAATTTGCTTGTTAGAATTATAATTCTAATCTTTGCATTATAAAAATCAAATGATTGATTTTAGAAATGCAAAAATAACAAAAAAACTGAAACATCATGGAAGCTAACAGAATTGAAGAAAATTTATTCGAGACCTTGTTCGAGAATGAATATGTAAAATTGTATACGAGAAAAAACGATTCCTGTAACAGCAAACGATTTCGGCTGATTGTCAAAAAAGCCAAACACCCGTTTGACGGGATGGAATACGAAAAACCGGGAGGGTGGATTTCAACCACCATGTGCTTGCACACCGTCGCTTCCTGTCCGGAATACGCGATAGAAGAAGCTATCCGAATAATGAATGAATACGGAAATGAGATCTTTGAATCAATATGTAAATTATTGGAAAAAGAAAATCAAATTTATAAACTGGAATTATTCCAGACAGGAAATGCGAGAAATCTGGGATTAACCTGCTAACAAAAAAAACTGAAACATTTAAAAAAACTAAAACATTATGAAAGCAAAAGTAACAATTGAGCAACTGGCCGAAAAAATGGGCCAAACGGTATGGCAAAAGGAATCGTTAAAACGCATCTACCTCAACAATGCGGGTTACAACACAAAAAAAATGAGTACCAAGGCGTTTATATTCCAAAAAGATGACGAGTTCTGCGTATCGGTAAGGGTTGAATGCCCTTCGCAACCTTATAGCTGGATTAAAAGCCAGGAAATCGAAGTAAGGGAATCCGTTGAAAGCGAAATCGAAGAGGCTTTATCGGGAATAGAGCCGTCCGAACCTGATACGACAGAAGCTCCCGAACCTGTTTTTAATGAAGAAGTTGAAAAAACGAAAGCCTGCAAGCCTGTACCAATCATCCGCAACAAATATTTCGATATCTCTCTTGCCAACGTAAGAAGCATAGCAGAGCTTTCAGAATCTGAAATGGGAGATGCCGGATATTCCGGGTGCGGAAAAGGAATAGCATACGTGCGTGACAAGCATGTAATTGCATTCCAATACGGGTATGAAAAAGCATCCAACGCGCCGGACAACTGCACACCATACAATGTTGATTTTAGTTGTAGAAGCATTTGCTTCAAAAATTCATTTTGATGCTAATAAAGGATTACATAGCAAAAGTACACGAAGCCACCGGCAGGAAGAATCTCAATATTCTTGCCGGTATTCTGGAAGAATTTCATCCCGGATTAAAGGTTGACAGCTTTAATTTTGACCTTACAACCGGCTTTATGGAATTCCTTCGCACCCATCCGAGAGGTTTTCGCGTGGCGAGTATCAATTACTATTACGACACGCTGTGCTTTGTGTTGAATCGCGCCGCAAGGCAATATACAATTGACGACGGCTATCTTGATGTACGCAGATTGCATCGGGAGGAGGTTACAAAGGTATACCTCACCATTGATGAAATACATAGCCTTGCCGCTTTGCGATTGCGTCCGGCCAAGGCGGCCATACGCGATCATTTCATTGTAATGTGTTATACCGGGCTTCGCTTTTCCGACGAAAAGCGATTGCGTCCCGAACATATTTCAGGCGACAACATTATTATTCGCACAAAAAAAACGCGCGAAAACGTAGTTATCCCTGTTCATCCTATTGTAAGGGAGATATTTTCCAGGTGGGGAAAGCAGTTTCCGCGAGTGCCAAGCCAGCAGTGTTTTTCGAAAAGCATCAAAGAAATATGCCGGCGCATTGGCCTTGACGAACCTGTATTTATCGAATACACGCGCTTCAAGAAGATAGAGCGCAAATTTTATCACAAATGGGAGCTTGTGAGCACCCATACAGGCAGGCGCTCGTTCGCAACCAATGCCTACCTTGCCGGTATACAGCCTGCCAAAATCATGCTCTTTACCGGCCATACTACGGAACAATCACTGTTCAAATACATTCACATAAATAAAACGGAGAATGCCAGGGAACTGGTCGATCACCCCTTTTTCTCCGGCAAATAAAAAAAATCATATAAACTATTAATTTATACGCATTAATTTATTATTTTTATAAACCAATAAAATTAAAACCAATTATGAAAAGTAGATTTTATCGCATGCCTAAACATGACAACGCGGGTATTGAGGAAGAATTTTATGGAGATTATGATTCACATAATAGAAAAAATGATGATTTCAGCGATTTGGCCAAGCCTTTATATCTGGATGACGACGACGACGACTATGATGAAGACTATGATGAAGAAGAAGAATGTTAAACAAAAAAACACAATTATTAAAACCAATGAGCAAACTTGTAAAAATTTTCCACGAAGAAAAAAGCAACACGTTTTACTTCGTTTATGAAATGGATGGCAGGTACGATAGTTTTCCGCTTGCTTATCCATGCGATAATGTTCTCGATGTTTTGAGCAGCCTCGACGGGATTGAATTTGAAACAGTATCCCACTCTGGCAAAGTTTATGACTGCATAGATAGTTTGAATAAATACATTTAAAAAAATACAAAAGTAATGGAAAAAATCAATGAAACAAAACCGGTAATTAACGGTCTGGAATGGGACACAAAGAACGTCACATTCGAAGAAAAAACCCTCCTTGATTGGAACAAATCAAAGGGTATTAAAGAAGGTGACTGGAGATTGCCTACAAATGAAGAATTAGCAGCTCTGGCGGCCCTTGGATCGACTTGGGATGAAGAAAATCAGGGCCGCTGGTTTGGCCCCGACAGCGAGTTATTAAGCGACAGCAAGAAAAGCGTATTCTTGCCGGCAGACGGCTTCCGAAATCCCGATTGCTCTATGGGTGGTAGGGGCTACAGCGGCTACTACTGGTCAGCCTCGCCGTACGATAGGCTTAACGCGTACTACCTGAACTTCAACAGTAACCGCGTGTACCCAGTCGACGCCGACGACCGGACGCACGGTTTCAGCGTCCGCCTCGTCAAAGACTTGCAAAAATAAATTGCAAAATAATTGCAAATGAATATCATGCGTTTTTTAATATTTTGATTATCAGGCAATTAAAATGTGACTAATACCCTCTTTTAATGCGGGGAGAAAATGATATCGTCGTTAAAGCGGTCGAAGACGGAAAAAATTGAAAAACAGCGGTTCCGGCTTTAACAGCGGCAGGCGAACCCCGCCATCAACAACAATCGGACATCCGGTTTTTAGTGTTCGCTACGTCAAAGCATTGTATTCAGAGCTTGTTTCAGCTTTGTCTGTCGAATAGATTGTCCCCGTCCTTTGGGATTTGACTGCATCGCACTGACGTTTGACACGCCGATTTTGACACGCCGATTTTCAATTCAATTCAATTCAAATTGTCGCACTGCAAAAAAAAGAATGGCCAAATTCATTTAACACAAATCACAAAGGGCGCAAAGCATTTTACCTGCCACCGGTAGCCGCGATGCTGCCGGTTCGGGGGTTCGTTCGGCTACTACTGGTCGTCTACCGTTGACGGTACTAAGGCGAAGGGCCTCTACTTCAATAGTTCTGTTCGCGTACTCTCGTGCGTGCGGTTACCCTGTTCGTTGCATCCAGAAATAAGGAAGGCTTGCCGACCAAGTCTGAACCCTGATTTACAGGATCAAGGGATTTTCCTGATTGTGTCCGTTAATCTTTTGATCCTGGAATTGTGATTCGGGCTTTCTCCGGTTCTTTGGGATTTGTCGGGTGCGTCGCACCGTTAAAGACACATGTTGCCTTGAGAATTCAGACTGATATAGTTTATTTATACTTCACGCGGCATACTTTTGTGCATGAATATATTATATATACGGAATTCATATACTCATACGTTTTTTACCATATGCCTTCCATGCACAAAACCATGCCGTGCACGGTATATTTCATTATATAATAAATAAAACTTTCGTCTTTTTGTATAAAAAACCGGAACGGGTGATCTGCCCGTTCCGGTTTATAATATTTAAAAGTTTAAACCTTGTTTGGAAACTGTTTAAATTTTAGTCAATAAGCATTTTGGCTTTCAAAATCATATTCCTGAAAAATTTAAACGGATTCCTGATCACTCCGGTTGCCGCACCTTGTTTTTATTCTTGTCCAACATTCTCCATGCCACCGGCGTAGCAATGAACAAGGATGAATATGTGCCGATAATGATACCGATAAAGATAGCGAATGTAAAGCTGCGGATCGTATCGCCTCCCAACAGGAAGATAATAAACACTCCGAGCAAGGTGCTCACCGCGGTATTTACAGTACGGCCCAATGTGGAGTTGAGCGCTTCATTTACCGTCTCGGTTATATTACGTTTCGGATAAATAGTCCTTATCTCGCGTATACGGTCAAAAATCACCACTTTATCGTTGATAGAGTATCCTACTACCGTTAGAATAGCGGCAATGAACGATTGGTCGATTTCCATCGAAAATGGCATTATCTTGTATAGCAGGGAATAAAGCAGGATCACCACAAGAGCGTCATGCGCCACAGCTACCAATGTACCAACCGAGAAAGCAATATCGCGGAACCGCGCCAATATGTAAAGCCCCATACAGACAATCGCCAAAATCACCGCTATCGAGGCCGACTTGGCCAAATCTTCGGCAATGCTCGGCCCCACCGTCTGGGAACTTTGTATATAAGCGTCAATTGCTTTTCCATCCGACAGATAAGGTTGCAAAGCTTTTGTCATTTTCGCCTTGGTCTCGGCCTCCACTTCATCGGTCGTTTGTTCGATCTTATAGTTTGTAGTGATGCGTACCTGGGATGATTCCGCCGATTGGCTTGCCGATCCGCTGGTAAGAACGCGTACCATAGCCCCTCCAAACTCGGGAGACAACGCCCTTTCCACATCGGCCGTATTTACATTCTTGTCGAAACGCACAAGGTAATTGCGTCCTCCGGTAAAATCAATACCCTTATTCAATCCGTTAATAAACATTGAAGCTATACCGATCACAAGAATAACAACAGAAGCTATGACAATTTTCCTTGTCATTCCCAGAAAATTAATTCCGGTATTTACAAACAGATTCCTGGTGAGAGGCGTCGTAAATGTCAGATTTCTGAATTTCCCTTTGCCCAGCATGAAATCATAGAACAAGCGAGTCAGGAACACAGCTGTTATAAATGACGACACAATACCGATGATCAAGGTGGTAGCAAATCCCTGTATAGCGCCTGTTCCGAATATGATCAGTATGGCCGCTGTGATAACAGAAGTCAGGTTGGCGTCGAAAATAGCAGAAAACGCATGCCTGTAACCGTCCATGATAGACGCTTTGGTATTCTTGCCTGCTCTGAGTTCCTCCTTGGCGCGTTCATAAATTAACACGTTGGCGTCAACCGCCATACCCAGCGAGAGTATAAGCCCCGTTATACCCGGCAATGTCATCACCGCCCCGAAAGAAGCCAGAATACCCATCGTGAAAAATAAATTCAGCAATAAGGCCGCGTCTGCTATCAAACCGGGAATAACCCCGTATGCGAGACACATATATGCCATGACGATTATCAGAGCCAGAATAAATGAAATTAAACCCGCCTCGATAGCTTCCTGGCCCAAAGACGGGCCTACCACATCTTCCTGCACAATGTGCACGCCGACTTTCATCTTACCCGACTTCAATACGTTTTCCAGGTCTTTCGCGTCTTCGGGCGTAAAGTTACCTGTGATTTGAGAACGTCCACCCTCAATCTTGTCGTTTACATTCGGCGAGGAATATACGGCGCCGTCAAGCACGATAGCGATACTTCTGCCTTTTTCCGCTCCCGTAATCGTAGCCCAGCGTTGCGTGCCCATAGAGTTCATCTGCATATCCACTTCCCATGCGGCGCTATGCTGCGACTGGTCCGCTTTGGCGGAAACCACAACGTCGCCGTTCAGGGCAGGGCCTTTTTTAAGCCCGTCGCCACGAAGCGCATATAATGTAATTTGAGTTTCCCTCGAATCTTCCGCCTTGAATCCCCATGCGAATTTTAAATCAGGCGGATAGGCGTCCTGAAATTTACGAAGAATAGCGCTGACAGCCGCAGTATCGTTCTTATGAACAATCCCGACAATCGCTCCCGCGCCGCCACTGATAAAATTATCCATGAAGGGTTTGGTAAAACCAAGATTTTCCGGTTTCTGCGTCTTCAGGGAATCGTTTACCGCAGTTGTATCCGTCGCATTCCGGACGGCCAACGCTTCCCGTGAACGCTCTGTCAGGGCGCTTAGGTATCCCTGAATTTCTCCAACATTATATGTTTTCCAAAACTCAAGATTCGCGCTACCCTGCAATAACTTCCTCACGCGATCCGGCTCTTTGATACCCGGCAGTTCTATCATAATACGTTCTGCGCGGTTATCCAGCTTCTGGATATTAGGCGCAACAACCCCAAAACGGTCGATGCGTTTGCGAAGCACATCGAACGAATTGTCGGCAATACTTTGAAGTTCGGCCCGCAACGCAGAGACAACTTTATCATCCTTGTCGGTAGGAATTACCTGATCCTTCAGTTTTGTACTGAATACTCCGGCCAGTTTATCGTTGCCGTTGGCGGCTTTAAACTTATCCGCAAAGATAGTTATATAGTCGCGGTTGCTACCTTTTCCGTTTTCGACGGAAGCTTCTTTCAAAGCCGCATTAAACGCCTCGTTGTCAGGGTCTCCCAACGAATGCAGCACAGCCGCCGCATCCACTTCTACAATAACGCTCATACCGCCTTTCAAGTCAAGCCCCAGCCCTATTTCTTTCTCACGGCATTCTTTGAGCGTATAACCCGTTTTATCCGTAAAATTGAACCAAACCTTTTCGGTCGACATTGAATCAAGATAGTGAGTGTATTGTTTGTTGTACAACTCGTCTTGCAGCAGTTGATCACCTTTTGCATTCGCCACCGCACAGGCTGTCGCATATTTTTCCGCTTTAGCGTCATAACTTTTGGTTATGAAAGTAAAAGACAGGTAAAACAGGCATACCAGCGTAAGGAGAATTGAAAATGTAATTACAAATCCTTTGTTTTGCATTTTAAATTTTACTTTTTGTTATTTACTTATATTATTTCTATTTCATTCAAAATAAACAAAATACGCACACATCCAAAATCCTCTTTCGATGAAACGAGGCTAAACTTGGACATATACACACTTTCAGGCGTGCAAATATAATCTTTTATTCTTTACAAATCATAATAATAGTATGGAAAATATTCTGACTGGAAGCTATATACCGGAAAAATCCGACTCAAACATTATATATGCGCTAATTGACTATCTTTCTGATCTCCGCTCTTTTTATCTTTCCGCTGATCGTTTTAGGCAATTCTTCTACAAATTCGATAATACGGGGATATTTATACGGAGCGGTAACCTGCTTCACATGATTTTGGATCTCATTTTTCAGATGGTCGCCGGCTTTATTTTTATAATCCCGGGCCAGAACAATCGTGGCTTTCACCACCTGTCCCCTGACTTCGTCGGGGACTCCCGTGACAGCGCATTCCACAACGGCGGGGTGCGTCATCAAAGCGCTTTCCACTTCGAACGGGCCGATGCGATAACCGGAACTTTTGATGACGTCGTCACTGCGGCCTACAAACCAATAATATCCGTCTTCGTCGCGCCAAGCCATGTCGCCCGTATGATAAACATCATCATGATATACCTGCTTTGTGAGAGCCTCGTCGCGATAATATCCCATAAACAATCCTAAAGGTTTCCACTTGTCGGTTTTAATAACCACCTCTCCCACTTCACCGTCTTCCACCGAGCGTCCGTCAACAGCAACAAGGTCCATATCATAAGCCGGATTAGGCACGCCCATTGCTCCCGGTTTCGGCTCCATCCAGGGGAAAGTCACAATGGTAGGAGTCGTTTCCGTTTGCCCGAACGCTTCCATCATCTTGATGCCGGTTCTTTCCAGAAACGCGTCATAAACAGAAGGATTCAGAGCTTCTCCGGCAGTGGTGGCATATTGAAGGGACGACAAATCAAACCGGGACAGATCCTCCCTGATCAGGAACCTGAAAACTGTAGGCGGGGCGCAAAACGACGTCACTTTATATTCCTGTATGATCTGCAACATTTCCTGCGGTACAAATTTTTCATGGTCATATACCATTATGGCCGCCCCTGCAATCCACTGTCCGTACAATTTTCCCCAAACGGCTTTACCCCAACCTGTATCCGCAACGGTAAGGTGCAGGCTATCTTCGTTCAGATTATGCCAGTATTTTGCGGTAACGATATGTCCCAACGGATAAATAAAATTATGGGCTACCATTTTGGGCTCGCCTGTCGTCCCTGACGTAAAATACAATAAAGAGATATCTTCATTTGTATTTACATGCCGAAGCCCGGCAAACGGTTCCGCATTGCCAAGTCCCTGATGAAAATCGAGCCAGCCTGCAGGAACAGTCCCGCCACAAGCGATGCGGAACTTTACAGTCGGAGAATCGGACATCGCATCATTCACATGTTGGACGACAGTTTCGTCGTTTACGCTTACAATCGCCTTTATACCGGCTGCATTGTTACGATATACAATGTCTTTCCCTGTCAACAAGTGCGTGGCAGGGATGGCTACCGCTCCTATTTTATGAAGAGCGATCAGGGCAAACCAAAATTCGTAACGGCGTTTCAATACAAGCATCACCATATCTCCTTTGCCAATACCCAACGACCGGAAATAAGACGCCGCACGATCGCTTTGTTTTTTTATATCCGCAAATGTAAAAACAATGTGCTTTCCCTGGTCGTTTACCCAGCAGATAGCTGTCTTGGCGGGATCTATCTTTGCCCACTCGTCTACTACATCATATCCGAAGTTGAAGTTTTCAGGTATCCTGACACGATAATTTTCAGCAAAATCCCGAGTTGAAGTGAAATGTGTTTGTTTTAAAAATCTTTCTAACATGGGTTTGTTAGTTATATTAGGTTATGAATTACAGACAATAGATCTTCACAGAACAACAACTATCAATCTTACTTTTTTATTGTCGAGCGCTTTCATCCCGTGTGGCAGGCCGGAATCAAAATAGATGCTGTCGCCTTCTTCCATTATCAGGTCTTTTCCATTTATTTGCAATAACATACGGCCTTCCAGTACCATATTGAATTCTTGTCCGGCATGCGTACTGTGATGAATCCCAACATCATTGCTTTCAGGCTCTATCGTTACTTCAAACACTTCAGCCTTGCGATTATTGAATCCTCCGGCCAGAGTCTGATAATTATATGCCTCTACACGGTTTACAGCCAGCCCTTTGCCTTTGCGCGTCAGGTAGTAGCTGCTCATACGGGGTTCATCGGCAAACATCAGCGCCGATACATCCACATTGTGGACAGATGCTATGCCTTTCAGCACGCCAATCATAAGATCCTCTTCGCCCGACTCGTATTTCACATATTCTTCCAACGGTATATTGCAAGAGGCCGCAAACTGTTCTTGCGTCATATCTACGGCTTCGCGTAAGCCCTTAAGCCGTTGTCCTATTTCTTTTATGTCCGGATTCATATTCCTGATTTAAAGAATTCAAAATTTTAATATTCACGGTTTTTTATCCTCTGTTTGGGAAAGCGCCGCCTCTTCGGACGGAGCGGTCGCCAATTGCCGCATAGTCTGCGGGATCGGGCTTCTAAACTCCAACAATTCGCCTGTTGCCGGATGTTTCAGTACAAGTTCGCGAACATGGAGGGCGGTACGCTTCGCCGGATTGCTCGAAGCTCCGTATTTCTTGTCGCCTGCAACAGGATGGCCAACAGATTGCATGTGTATGCGTATCTGGTTTTTACGCCTGGTTTCAAGGTCGAAATCCAACAAGGAATAACGTCCGGCAAACTTTACTACCTTGTAATGCGTAACCGATTTCAGCCCGCCATTATCAGTCGGCGACGACGTCATCACAAAGTTTTTATTTTCGGTGAGCCACGATGTAATTGTCCCTTCCTTTTGCTCCGGTTTTCCCTCCACAACCGCCGTATAAACGTATTCTTTCACAAGATTATTCCAGTTTTTCTGGAATATTTCCTGAAGTTCGGCGCTCCGGGCAAATATCATAAGTCCCGAGACCTCCCTGTCGAGACGGTGAAGGACAAATACACGGTCGTTTTTATTATTCTTTTTCACGTACTCGTTCAGCGTCCCGTATACCGTCCGCGATTTTTCTTTATCGGTAGATACCGAAAGAAAACCTGCTTCCTTGTCTATGACGATGATCTCGTCATCTTCAAATACGATTTTCAAACCGTTCAGCCTTTTTTCTTTCCGCGACCGGTCGAATTTCATCACGGAAACCCTGTCCCCCGCATCAAGTCCATGATTGTATTGGGTAACCAACCGATCATTTACTTTTATCTGCTTGTGAGCCAATAATGATTTTATGGCATTACGGCTTTTGCGAACTTTTCCGTTTATCAAAAAATCCAGTAATTCACAAGGCTGTGATACTTTTAATTCCTGTAGCGCAATATCTCTTTTCGATGTATTCCTCATTTGACAGATATATAAATCGACGACAAAGGTAAGATTTTTAATGATTTCGGAATGCTTTAAGCCAGATTAATTAATAATAAAATTCAATCCTCCGGTCAAAGCCGCAGGCTGTTAAATAACCTGATTCAATAATATTATCCATAAACAAAAAGCGCCCGGTTTAAAATTTCCGGCGTTTAATTTTGAATTGTTTTACCAAATCATATTCTATTTTTTATTAATTTCGCAGGCTGAAATTTAACCGCTTATTTTAACTTTTAAATATTGAAAATGAAAGCATTTGTATTTCCGGGGCAAGGGGCTCAATTTGTAGGAATGGGTAAAGATTTGTACGAAACGTCTCCTGTCGCCAAAGAAATGTTTGAAAAGGCAAACGAAATTTTAGGATTCCGCATCACAGACCTGATGTTTGACGGTACAGACGAAGATCTCCGTCAGACTAAAGTAACCCAACCTGCGATCTTCCTTCATTCTGTAATTCTGGCTAAAACAATGGGCGCCGGTTTTACTCCCGACATGGTTGCAGGCCACTCTTTGGGCGAATTTTCGGCTTTGGTCGCGGCAAACGCACTTTCTTTCGAAGACGGATTGAAACTTGTTTATAAACGCGCTCTTGCCATGCAAAAGGCATGCGAGCTTAATCCTTCAACTATGGCCGCCATACTTGGCTTGGCTGATACCAGGGTTGAAGAAATATGCGCATCCATTACAGACGAGGTTGTGGCGCCTGCAAATTATAACTGTCCGGGGCAAATCGTCATATCGGGTTCCAATGCAGGTATAGACAAGGCTTGTGAACTGCTATTGGCGGCCGGAGCAAAACGCGCGTTGAAATTAAAAGTCGGAGGAGCATTCCACTCTCCGCTAATGGAACCGGCCAAAGTAGAACTGTCCGAAGCCATCGATACAACAACTATCAGTAAACCGTCATGTCCTGTATACCAAAACGTATCTACAACCGGCGAGACCGACCCGGCTACAATCAAGGCGAACCTTATCGCCCAATTGACAACTTCCGTGAAATGGACTCAATCGGTAGAACACATGGTGGCTGACGGAGCAACTGAATTTACAGAACTGGGGCCTGGCAACGTATTACAGGGTCTGGTAAAAAAAATAGCTCCGGACGCGATAACCAGCGGAAAACAATAATGATCCCGGCTACAAGTCAGGGCTTTATTTGTAACAACCTATACCCGTAACTTATAGCTAATAACCTGTAACTCATAATCGATATGGCTTTTTTTTCAGGAAACAAACCGGCGGATTGGCAGAATGAAACAGCAAAAAATATATTCCTGTTTGAATTAACGCAAAAAAATATCCTCATAACAGGTTCAAACGGGCAATTGGGAAGTGAAATCAGGCGCATATCCGCCATGCACGAAAACAACTTCCGCTTCTTTTTTACCGACATTGCCGAGCTTGACATTACAGACCCGCAAGCTGTCGAAAATTTTATAAAAGAAAACAATATCGGGTATATTGTCAATTGCGCCGCCTACACAGCAGTGGACAGGGCCGAAGACGATGTGGAGGCATGTTACAAGATCAATCGCGACGCCGTTGCCAATTTGGGAATTGCAGCCGCAAACAACCGCGCTAAAATAATTCATATATCCACAGACTATGTATATGATGGCGCCGCGTCGAAACCTTACATGGAAACGGATGACGTGAATCCGCTGTCTGTATACGGGAAATCGAAGCAAGAAGGCGAAGCGGCCCTGATAAAAACATGCCCCGACAGCATCATTATCCGCACAGCATGGCTATATTCCATATTTGGAAATAATTTTGTGAAAACAATGATAAAATACGGCAAAGAGCGCGAGACCCTCCATGTTGTCGCCGACCAAACAGGAACCCCGACAAACGCCACCGATTTGGCCGATGCAATCATAAAAATACTTGACCACAGCGAAGCCGGCAGTTTCAAACCGGGTATCTATCACTATTCGAACGAAGGAACCTGCACATGGTACGATTTCACGCTGGCCATACATAAATATGCCGGAATAACGACCTGCAAAGTAAACCCGGTCGCTACAGACCAATATCCGGTCAAAGCCGCAAGGCCTAAATACAATGTATTGGACAAGACTAAAATAAAGGCGACATTCAATATTGCTATTCCCAAATGGGAAGACAGTCTGAACATTTGCGTCAAAGAATTGTTATCCGCACAAGGATAAATGATTTACAATGCACGCATACCTGTACTGGGCGGATACAGACAATCTTATGAGCTTGTTTTAGCATCTGTCCTTCCACATCAATAGTATCTACACATCTTTTCCCGCGATTTCAGGGGAAGTTTTTCGGCAGGGAGACAAAGAGGAAAACAGGCCGGAGGTCTTTAATGTGAATAACCCTTCCCGTGAAATCACTCTATCGTATAATCGTTTGCTCTACCGATACCGTTTAGTAAAGCTATAACCTTTTCTTTGTTCATAATGGATCGATCGTTTAATTTTATAATTTCCGGAACCTGGCGTATAAAATAGAGTAGATATGGCCGGTTATTTCTTTCATATTAAAAAAAAAATAACGAAATTTGCGAACCTTAAAAAGAACTGGATTGATTTAACTGTATAAAACCAATAAAAACGATGGTAAAAAGCGCTTTACAAGTAGCCAGGGCTGCTTATAAACCAAAAATGCCAAAAGCATTGTATGGTTCTGTGAGAATAGAAGAGGGTGCGCCGACTCAATCGGTAGCCGATCAGGATGAAGTGAAAAAATTGTTTCCCAATACATACGGAATGCCTGCTCTAAAGTTTGTGGAAACTTCCGATAAAGCAACCTATCCGGCTATTAATGTAGGTGTTATCCTATCGGGTGGACAGGCTCCCGGCGGACATAATGTAATAGCGGGCATTTTTGACGGAATTAAAAATTTAAATGCAGACAGTCGACTTTACGGGTTCCTTATGGGGCCGGGCGGATTGGTGGATCACAACTACAAGGAACTTACAGGAGAGATCATTGACGATTACCGCAATACAGGCGGGTTTGATATCATAGGTTCGGGACGTACAAAACTTGAATCAAAAGAACAATTTGACAAAGGACTTGAAATCCTTAAAAAACTGGACGTCAAAGCTCTGGTTATTATCGGTGGCGACGATTCAAATACAAATGCGTGCGTGCTGGCTGAATATTACAAGGCCATTGACGCCGGCGTACAAGTGATTGGTTGTCCAAAGACAATTGATGGCGACCTGAAAAACGAAATGATAGAAACATCATTCGGATTCGATACGGCATGCAAAGTATATTCGGAAGTAATCGGTAACATCCAGCGTGATTGTAACTCTGCCCGCAAATACTGGCACTTCATTAAACTGATGGGACGCTCGGCCTCTCACATTGCCCTTGAATGCGCATTACAGGTACAGCCCAATGTCTGCATCATTTCGGAAGAAGTAGAAGCTAAAAAATTGTCGCTTGATGATATTGTGACAGATATAGCCAAGACTGTGGCGCACCGAGCCGCCAATGGTAACAACTTCGGCACAGTACTTATCCCTGAAGGCCTTATCGAGTTTATTCCTGCGATGAAAGCGCTTATTTCCGAGTTAAACGACTTCCTCGCGCATCATCAAGACGAATTTAATGCGGTTCCCAAAGACGGGCAATTGGCTTATATTAAAAAGAACCTGTCGGCTGATAATGCAAAAGTATTTGCAAGCCTGCCTAACGCTGTAGCCCGTCAGTTGACGCTGGATCGCGACCCTCACGGCAATGTGCAGGTTTCTCTTATCGAAACGGAAAAACTACTGGCCGAGATGGTAGGCAATAAACTGGCCGAAATGAAAGCTGAAGGAAAATACAAGGGTAAATTCGCCTCACAAGTGCATTTTTTCGGATACGAAGGCCGTTGTGCGGCTCCCTCCAACTACGATGCGGATTATTGCTATTCGCTGGGCTACACCGCCGCCGCGCTTATCGGTGCAGGAAAAACAGGATATATGTCATCGGTACGCAACACCACTGCTCCCGCCGGCGAATGGATAGCAGGTGGCGTGCCCGTAACAATGATGATGAATATGGAACGGCGCCATGGCGAAATGAAACCTGTTATCCGCAAGGCTCTCGTGGAACTAGACGGCGCTCCATTCAAATATCTGGCGGCAAACCGTGAAGCATGGGCTACAGGTACAGAGTTTGTTTATCCGGGTCCTATCCAGTACTTTGGCCCGACAGAAGTGTGTGACCAGCCTACAATAACATTGAAATTGGAACAGGGAAAATAATCTTTCTCAAAATATAAATATCAAATAGTCGAATGTCCCCCAATGAAGCGTAGCGATTGGGGGGCAAAGATTCTTTTTAGATTCGGGACGTTGCAGTCAGATGCAGACAGAGAGTCAAATATGCGACGTAAAATTTCTCCATGATCAACCGGATTGCGCTCAATCGTAACTACTCAGGTACCAAAACTAATTGATTTACAAATATTTATCTCGATTCATATTTTGATGTTTAATGTAGGCTATAATTATAAACTGCATATTATCAATGAATTATAAAATTGACGCTCAAATATGACTGATTCTTCTTATTATTGTATACAATTGATTATCTGGTATTTATGCTTATTAAAAGTACCTGAGTAGTTGCACTCAATCAAATAAAACAGGAACGATCAAAAAAAGAGGAGTGTGAAAGGGAAAAAGCCGGATGCCGGATGGAATAATGATTTTTGCTGAAAATCCTAATAAATCAAGATGCGTTTGCTCT
>JAISSD010000124.1 GCA_031273295.1 Prevotella sp. | reverse complement strand
TATTCATTAATTTCCATCTGTTTTCCGTCTGCCTGCCAGACTCCGAATTGTTTTACAAATATACGGCGGAAACAGGGAATTGAAAGCTATTTGTATTTAAAATTTGTTAAATACAAGATGTCTTTGCCATGAAAAGCGCCTCTGGAAATTTGAACGGGCAGCGTACACACCATTCAACCCTTGCCGGCATAGCCGTCAGGTTAAGGCTGAAAGCTTTCCATATCCCGACCCGGCATAACATGCCGGGTAAAATGGACATGCCAGGCAATTACGTCCTGAAAGAACAGTATAACAAGCGCTTACGACCTGGCCACAGAGTATTGTCGTTCTTGGCCTGACGGCTATGCCCTAACGGGACGGGCAATGCAACAACCCTGTCCAGTCAGGTACTGAATGCGTTTATTTTTCCGCTAATGTCCCGTTTATTTTTGTACAATTCTTTGGTCGATCAACAGAGATACGCTACGTGTTTTAACCGTTCAGTTCTATTACCTCCAAATCGGAAATATTGCCGTCATTCAAAACAAAACGGATCAACGTCCTCACTTTATGGAAGCCATAATTTCCGGCCGCTCCGGGATTGATGTGCAGGCAATTCAGCTTTTTGTCGAACATTACTTTCAAGATATGCGAATGCCCGCAAATGAACAGCTTGGGCGGATTGGCAAACAAAACAGGGCGGACGCGCTGAGCGTATTTGTCGGGGTGGCCGCCGATGTGCGTCATCAGCACATCTACTCCTTCCAGCGTAAACCGTAGAAATTCGGGGTATGCAGTCCGTATCTTGCTATTGTCTATATTTCCGTATACGGCACGGAAAGGTTTGAGAGCCGCGAGGCGCAGGGCCAGGTCTACAGAACCGATATCTCCGGCGTGCCATATTTCGTCGCAATCGGCGAAATACTTTTCGTATTTGTCGTCCCACCAGCTATGCGTATCGGATAAAAGGCCTATTTTTTTCATGCGTATATTAATTTGTTTTTTTTATGGTCACAGGGAACTCGCAACATATTGGCTCCGCCGAAGGTTGTTTCATGCTCTCCGGCGCAACTTTTGCATGCCCGTTTCATTCCAGATTGATGCAGACAGTGAAACAAACGGATATGACGAATGTACTCATAGAGGTATATTTGAGATAGGGGTCAAACAAACGGTTTTCGGTAATGCGGAATATATCTGCCAGCAATTTGATGAATATGAGGAAACAAAGCAGGTACAGGTATTGATACCAACGGCTTGCGTACATCATGGAGTAAGCGGCGAAACAGGCCAGCGCGCCGAAAGTCAGGAAAACATGGTAACGCTTTGCATTTTTAAGACCTATGCGGACAGGGATTGTGATTTTACCCGAATTTTTATCATTCTCCATATCCCGCATATTATTCAGGTTCAATACGGCGACAGTGAGCAGGCCCAGTCCAACCGCGGGAAGCCATGGCGTAAAGTCCATCGCATGCGTATGCAGGAAATATGTGCCGGTTACCGAGGCCAGTCCAAAAAAAGCGAACGAGAATATGTCGCCCAGTCCTTTGTATCCATAAGGGTTTTTTCCCATCGTATATTTTATCGCCGCCACAATACAGGCCGCGCCCAATGCGAGAAAGACAAGGATATATTTCCAACTCGCGAATTGGAGGGCTGTATATATGAGGAATATTCCCACGATCGCCGCCGCCGCTATGGCAATAATAATGGCGTTTTTCATCTGTTTGGGGGTGATGGCGCCGCTTTGCACTGTGCGTCGAGGGCCTGCGCGTTTTCCCGTAATGTCGGTTCCATGCCGGTAATCGCCCAAATCGTTAGCCATGTTTGACAGTAGTTGAAGGACGGTTGCTGTCAGTATAGTCAATATGCAAACAAGCGCATTGAATTTTCCGCAACGGTATGCAATTCCGCTGCCGCAAAGAGCGGTAGCTACCGCAAGGAACAGCGTGCGGGGGCGTAGCGCCGATATCCAGGATTTAAATGAAGCCATTTTCAGTTACAGGTAGACGGATTATGAAGTACAAATTTACAGGAAATAAAATACGGACGTCGCCCGATTCCGAAATTTATTTTGTTTTTTTTATATTTTTCCAGTCAAACAATGCCCGGACGTCGGAATTCCGGTATTCACGGGCGCAGATAAAATGAGTATTATGGTGATATACAATGTGTTACATCAGTCGATCGCTTAAGTAGACACAACAGTTAAAATAGCTGCAAATTATCGGTTTTATTGTTTACAGGATCATATCATTGTCGCTTTAGGTTAAATTTTTATCACAAAACAATGACAATATTCTATAAATGAATGAAGAACAGGATAATTTTATTATTTTTACGCAATCAAAAAACAATTGAAGTTTTAATGAATAAAATGCTTACAGTAGAGAAAATCGGCGGAACCTCCATGTCCCAGTTTAAAAATGTACTGGAAAACGTGATCAAGGGAAAAAGAACGCCGGATGAAATGTATAATCGCATATTTGTGGTGTCGGCATATAATAATGTGACTAACTGGTTGTTGGAGCACAAAAAAACGGGAGAGCCGGGAATTTATGTACAGTTTCTTGAAAACGGCGATTATAGCATAGGGCTTGATAGCCTGTGCCAGCGCCTGTTGTTGATCAACAAAGGCTTTGAGGATATAGGCCTGGATCAACAGGAATCCGGCGAATTTATCACATACCGCATCAAGCAGGCCAAGACAATGCTGCATAGCCTGAGTAAAGTGATGGCTTCCGGCTATGTCAATGCGGATGATATTTGTTTGGCCGCCCGCGAAATTCTCGCTTCGCTGGGTGAAGCCCATTCTGCGTGGAATTCGGTTAATATTCTCAACAATAACGGCATATCGGCGCGTTTTATAGACTTGTGCGGATTTAACGACTCGTTGCCTCTGACTATCGACGAACGTATTCACAGGGCTTTCAGAGGCATTGATTTCAGTGAAGATCTGTGTGTGGCTACCGGTTATACAAAAGGGACAGAAGGTATTATGCGCGCTTTTGACCGCGGATATACGGAAGTTACTTTCAGCAAAGTGGCGGTAGAAGTACATGCCGGAGAAGCCATCATACACAAGGAATACCATCTTTCGAGCGCCGACCCTAATATCGTGGGAGTTGAAAAAACAGCGCCTGTGGGGCGGACGAATTATATTATAGCAGATCAACTGGCCGATATCGGGATGGAGGCCATTCATCCCAAGGCTGCAAAGCCGCTGGAATTGGCCGGTATAAATATCCGCATAAAGAATACATTCGAACCGGAACATCCCGGAACGCTTATAACCAGAAACTATATTTCGGAAGCGCCGAAAGTGGAAATTGTTTCAGGAACAAACAAGGTGCTCGCTATTGAAGTACACGACCCCATGATGGTTGGCGAAGTAGGATTCGATCTTAAAATAATGCGGATATTTGCCAAATACGGAGTAAGCTATATTCTGAAGTCGACTAATGCCAACTCCATAACCAACATAGTTTGGGATAATTATAAATCGCGCGAGTTGGTTGCGGAGCTTGAACAGAATTTTTACAAGGTAGTTGTTGAACGGGTTGCCCTGGTTTGTGCGATGGGAACCAACATAGCATTGCCCGGATTTCTTTACAGGGCGGCAAAAGCATTATACGGGAAGGGTATTAACGTAGAGAGCTTCGGGCAGTCGTTGCGTCAGGTAAATATGCAGTTTGTAATAAAAAGGGAGTTTTACAACGACGCTGTGATAGCCCTTAATGATGAATTGTGCATGGATAAATAGAATTAATAAGGCTTTTTTATATTTTTTAATTATGTGGAATCATTGTGGAATCATTTTTAATTCTATTTTTGTTAGCCGGAATAATGGAGTCGTTTTGAGATTTAATACCTGGTGGACGCATCTAGATGTAGAAACTCCACATATACAAATAGATAGACTTTTGCATTTATTGATAATTTTTCCGGAGTTGTTTTTTTCGAAAAATAAAAGCCTGTTTTTTACGTTATATTCAACTGGAAGTATTAGCCGGAGTGCAATTTCAGGACAAAATACTTTGAAAGATAAAACGGAATAGTATATTTGTAACTTGAATTGGCGCCCTGAAGAGTTTTTTTTAAATTAGATATATACAATTATAAAAACAAAAAATCGATTCACTAAACTTAATTTATTTATTATCATTTATTATCATTATGGAAACTAAAAAACAACAATCGAACAAAAAGCCTAGATCAAAAGGCGTTTCAGCTTTTGTGGTAGTTATCGGATGCGCTATCGTAGCTCATCTTTTCTTCTATCTGGTAGCCGGAGCAGACAGCAACTTCGACGAAAAAGGACATCCGGTCAACGGAAACATACTCGGTACTTTATTCCAGGGAGGTTTTGTAATTCCTATCGTAATCACATTGTTGCTTACTGTGCTTACTCTTTCCGTTGAAAGATTTTTCGCGTTGAACAGAGCCGGCGGTAAAGGAAGCGCCGCTAAATTTGTGATAAATGCAAAAGCTAAACTGGAAGCCGGAGATATAGCCGGAGCATCCAAACTTTGCGACGAGCAGAAAGGTTCGGTTGCCAATATTCTTAAAGCAGGTTTGATCAGATATGCGGACGTCGAGAAATTGACAGACCTGCACAATGACGAAAAAGCCGCGATCATTCAGAAGGAAATTGAAGAAGCTACAACATTGGAACTTCCATATTTGCAACAAAACTTGTCGGTTATCGCTACCATCTCTACATTGGGTACATTGATGGGGCTATTCGGTACGGTACTTGGTATGATCAAGTCGTTTGGCGCGATGGGACAGGAAGGAGCTCCGGACTCAACAGCATTGGCGATCGGTATTTCCGAGGCGCTTATGAATACTGCGATGGGTATCGGTACAGGCGCTTGCGCTATCATTTCCTATTCTTTCTTCTCCGGAAAAGTTGAAGATATGACTAACGCCGTAGACGAAGTAGGTTTTGCTATTGGCCAGACTTACACTAGCTTACACGGAGGCTTGGCTAAATAATTAAAAATTTTCGGAATAATTTGTGGAATTTCCATGAAATTCTACTCTAACAAGTAAAAAAAAGAAGATGGGAAAGATTAAGGTAAAAAAACAGAGCACGTTCATCGACATGACCGCGATGAGTGATGTTACTGTACTCTTGCTCACATTCTTCATGCTTACAGCAACGTTTTTGCCAAAAGAGCCGGTACAGGTTTTGACGCCGGCGTCAGTATCCGAACGAAAGATATCCGAATATAATGTATTAACTATATTGATAGACACGCAAGGAAGGGTATTTTTGAATTTGGACGACGCCAATGCCAAAAAATCGGTATTGCAGTTGATGGGGCAAGATTATGGTATTCAGTTTAATGCAAACCAGGTAGCTTCATTCGTGGAACAAACGCATATCGGCGTTCCCATGAGTAGAATGTCTGATTTCTTAAAGGAATCATTGAGTAAGCAAGACGAAGAAATCAAGAAGATGGGTATTCCAACCGACAGTACTAACAACCAGTTGGCGCGTTGGGTGAAGCATGCCCGTGAAATAGGCGGCGAAAATATGCAAATCGCTATCAAGTCGGACCAGACAACGCCATATCCGGATGTGGATAAAGTGATGAAAATTCTGGTGGCGATGAAAGAAAACAGGTATAGCCTTGTTACAACTCTCAAGAAAACGCCGGAAGGCTTGTAATAATCAAATTTAAAATTTTTAAAAAGAAAAGATTATGGCTTCAATAGATACCGGTGGAGGAGAAGTAAAAAAAGGTAAACCAAAAAAACAGACACTGAGGGTAGATTTTACCCCCATGGTGGATATGAACATGCTTTTGATCACGTTCTTTATGTTCTGTACTACATTGAGTAAACCGCAGGTTATGGATATCGCGATGCCTACCAATGAAAAACTGAACGAAGATGAAGAAGTAAAGGTGAAAGAATCAAAAGCGATCACCCTTATATTGGGAGAAAAAAACAAGGTATATTATTATACGGGTATACCGTCTTACGAAGACTATACAACCTTGAAAGAAACGGATTTTTCACCGGAAGGACTTCGTTCGCTGCTTTTGGACAGAAACAAAACCATTGTGGCGAAAATGAAGGAACTGAAACATGAAAAATATGTGACTAACAAGAAAATGTCTGATGAAGAGTTTCAAACAAGATCTAAGGAGATAAAAGGAGACAAGGCGGGGCAAGTTGTAGTTATCAAGCCTACAGTCGACGCTACTTACGCGAATCTTGTGGATGCTCTGGATGAAATGCAGATTTGCAGTATCGACAAATATGCTATCGTGGATATGACCGAAGGAGACCAATTCCTTTTGGAGAATCTCAAGACCAAGGGAGCTTACGGGGCACAGGCGGCGGCGCCCAAAAAGTAATCACATTATAAATAAGGAGTAGATTATGTCAAAAGATATCAGATTAAATTCCGCAGAATGGTGTGATGTGGTTTTTGAAGGAAAAAACAAGCAGTATGGAGCCTACAGACTACGTCAATCATCCTCGAAAAGGCATATTGTGGCATTCCTTGTCGTTTTTCTGTTTGCGGCTTTCGTTTCGGCTTTACCGGGACTGGTAAACGAGATCAAAAAGTTTGCGCAGAGCCAAAGCGGGCCAATGGATGAAGCTTATGAGATGTCTAATATTCCGGTGGAACAAGAGATTCCGGAAGAGAACATTATTAAACAGGAAACGGCTCCGCCTCCGCCTCCATTGAAATCTACAGTGAAATTCGTTCCTCCAACAATTGCAAAGGACGAAGAAGTAGCGGACGACAAGATGATAGGCCAGGAAGAAATTCAGGAAACCAAAATCCAGATTTCCGTGGCAGACGTAAAAGGTACTGATGACAAGCATGGTATAGATATCGCAGAATTGAGAGAGCACAAGCAAATTGTGGAAGAAAAACCTGTGGAAGAAAAACCGTTTGTCACAGTAGAACAGATGCCTAGCTTTCCCGGAGGAGAAACGGAGATGTACAAATTTATCGCCGACAACCTGAAATATCCGGTTGTAGCTCAGGAATCGGGGATACACGGGCGCGTTACTCTTCGCTTCGTTGTTACCAAAACAGGCGTAATATCGGATGTGACGGTGATACGCGGTTTCGACCCTTCTTGCGACAAAGAAGCGGTAAGGGTTATAAAAGCGATGCCGAAATGGATACCGGGTAAGCAAAACGGTTTGAATGTGCCGGTTTACTTTACCCTTCCGGTTATCTTCCGCTTGCAACAATAATGGATATTTTTGAAATATTCGTTTAAATAACAAAGATAAAACCGGTTAAAGAAGGGAAGATTGAAATTAAAAATCATCTTCTCTTCTTTTCCAATAATAGAAGATATGAAAGAAGAAAATAAGGTTCCGGTCAAGAAAATCTATGGATTTTTTATGTCTCTATTCTATATTGGAGCAGGTTGCGCATTGTCATTAACAGCGGCATTGGAAAGTATTATTCCGATGGGAGCGCCTCGCGCTATCGGAGGAATTTTATTTATTGTATATGGTTTATTCCGGGCTTACAGGGCCTGGAAAGAATAAGAAACTGTCCAAGGCGTGAGAAACAAATAATTTATAACGGTATATGTCGGGATGATTGAATTTTGCGGCGTTCTATCCCTACGGGATGCGTCGCCCGATAGAATGGAACAGGCGTCATTGTTTCTTGCATCCTGTAGGGATGCGCCCCTGCTGTTGCCGGTTATTTATTTTTCGGCGCTAACTGGAATTAAAACAGTTTCTTGAACAGATTTTGAATTTGACGGTTAAAAAGAAGTTTTATGAAAAGGGCGAGCTTTATTTTATTCGTTTTATCATTGGTTTTGCACTCATGCGGCAAGCCCAGAGTAATACGCGCCGATACTCCGACCAGCGGTATAGCGGAGATAGTTGTTGATGAATGTTTCGCGCCCATAGTCCGGGAACAAGTCGATGTGTTCGAATCATTGAACAGAAACGCTACCGTTATACCTGTTTATACCGGAGAGAATCAAGCTTTCGACTTGTTTATGAAAGATAGCGTGCGCGTTATAATCGCGGCCCGCGAACTGACTCCAAATGAAGCGCTGATCATAAAAGAAAGAAAACAGACTGTTCGTTCGCAAAAGTACGCTACCGATGCTATTGCCTTGATTGTGAACAAGGCGAATATGGATACTCTGATAACGGTAGCGGATATAAAACGGATAATGACAGGGGAGATCCGTTCGTGGAAGGAACTGGATCCAAAATCGCCATTAGGCGAAATAGCGGTATTTTTCGATAGTCCAAACTCAAGCACAGTGAGGTTTATCAGAGATTCCATCTGTGACGGAAAATTGGGAAATAACCTGAAAGCAAGGGCTTCGGACAGCATCAAAACCATTGACTTGTCGGAGCGCACACCCAATCAGCAAGTGATAGATCACGTGGCGTCCACCCCGAATGCATTGGGCGTTATCGGCGTCAATTGGATCAGTAATCCATCCGATACAACCAATTTAAGTTTTATCGGCAAAATAAAGGTTATGGCTGTAAGCCGGGCGGAAGAAGCCGCCGAAAGCAACAGTTATCAACCATTTGCGGCTTATGTCGGCTTGGGAAAATATCCCTTGAGCAGAGCGCTGTACATAATAATTTCGGATGTAAGAGGCGGATTGCCATCCGGTTTTGTTAACTTTGCAGCCGGAGAAAGAGGCCAGCGTATTGTATACAAGGCCGGTCTTTATCCTGCATACGGTTTAACAAGGGTAGTCAGCGTAAGGCCTTCTTTATAGATACATAATGACAATTGATAAATGAATATAAAAATATTAATAACAAAAATATTATTTAGAAAGATGAAAATGAAGTATTTTTCAGGCTCTATTCTGAGCCTTGTGATCAGTATTTCGGCCTTGGCGCAAAATAGCCCAGGGTCGGATTATTTAAGTCTCGGAGAATTGAAGTTGGCAAAAGAATATTTTCAAAAAGTGGCGACGCAGTCTCCGGCAGAGGCTAACTACTATCTTGGTGAAATTGCTTTCAGGGAAAATAAAACGGCAGAGGCCAAATCTTATTACGACCGGGCGGTTGCCGGTGATCCCGAATCGGCATTAGGCGCTATCGGATTGGCGAAATTACAGTTAAAGTCAAATCCGAAAGCCGCCGAAGATCAACTGAAAGAAATTCAGAAAAAAAACAGGAAGGATGTGACTGTAATTCTGGCGATTGCACAGGCTTATCTTGATAACGGTATGAAAGAGAAGGCAATGGAGAAATTGCAGGATGCTCGCAAGGCCAATAAAAAATCTCCGTACGTGTACATCTTTGAAGGTGATATGCTGGCAAAAGAAAACAAACCGGGCGATGCGGCCATGCAATATGACCAGGCTATCAATTTCGATGCCAACTGTGTGCTTGCGTATATGAAAGGAGCAAGAGTTTATGAGTTTATCAATCGTAAAACCGCAACGGATATGTTGAAGAAGGTGATTGAAATAAACCCGGATTACAGTATGGCGCATAAAGCTTTGGCCGATGTGTCGTATCGTGACGGTTTCTATCCCGAAGCCATTGCCGCCTATAAAGAATACTTCAAAGGCGGAAATTACGCAATTGAAGATATTACCCGTTATGCGGCGGCAGAGTATTTTACGCAGCAGTATGATGAAGCTAAAGCTCTTATTAACGAAGGCCTTGGCAAAGAACCAAATAACTTTGTCCTGAACCGTTTGTCAATGTATACCGGCAATGAACAGAAAGATTATGCCGCGGCAGTATCGGCCGGCGATAAGTTTTTTAGCCTGCCTAAAACCAACGATACAATCAAATATCTGAAGCAGGACTATCTGTCTTATGCAAACTCGTTAAGCGAATCAGGGGATAAGACCAGAGCAATAGAACAATACAAGAAATTAATTGAACTGGATCCTTCCAATGTGGATATATACAAAGAAGTCGCTACTATTTGTGCAAACGAGAAAATGTATGCCGGGGCCGCTGAATTTTACGGGAAATATGTTAGCCTTGGCGGAGAAAAAATCGATGCTCAGGATTTCTATCAGTTGGGGAATTACTATGCCAATGCCGGCAGAGCGGTAAAAAACGATACTGTCAATCTGGATGCAGAGCAAGCTAAAGCCAAATCAATAGAATTCTATAAACTGGCAGACGGGGCTTTCACTACAGTGACCGAGAGAATACCGGACAGCCATTTGGGCTTCTATCAAAGGGCGCGCACAAACTTTGAACTGGATCCTGACAGTGAATTCGGTTTGGCGAAACCTCACTACGAAAAGACAGTTGAAGTGATTTTGGCAAAAGGAGCCAATACCGACAACAATAGAATATTGATAGAGGCTTACAGCTATTTGAGCTACTATTACTACCTGCAATATGACAAGACTAAAAAAGCGGAAGACAAGGCCAGTGTGAAATTGTATGCGGAGAAGGTCTTGGAACTGGATCCTGCAAATGCAAACGGTAAAGCTTTATTTGATTTTGCAAGCGGTAAATAATTTACCCGGAGATATGGAAAAGGGACTGTTTCAAAAGTTGAGACAGTCTCTTTTACCATAAAAAAGATTGCATAACGATTGTATATTATAAAAGGATGAGTAACTATCCATATATCCCGTATATGCCAATCCTTTTATGACTTCAATCTGTCTAATTGCTCATTGGTCAGGTAAATATATTTTTGTCCTTTCATCTTGGCGTCGCCTACTGCGGAACGGACTTCATATTCAATAAATTTCCCGCGGGAATAATCTTCTATTTCGGAAAGCGAAACCGGTATTTTCCCATTCGCCAGGGGCTTTTCTTTCCCGGATTCATGGATTTTCATTGGCTTTTCTTCCGAAACGGCTTCGGGCATTTCCCGAATAGTTTCAGGTATTGCCTCCGGCGCTTCGCAGGTTTCCTGCATTACTTCTACCTGTTTTTCGTTTTCCACAGGCGCGCCTTCTTTCTTTTCCCGGACTGCGGTAATAATATTTTCCACTGCAGGCAGGGCAGGAATTGCAGGTTTAATTACCTCAACGTTTCCGTAGTCCTTGTAAGGAGGCGGAAGCAGAACATCGGGGGCCTCTTTGTTTTCTTCTGTAATCTCGGCCAGTATATCTTCAATACGATCCGCCTTGTCGCGTTCCAGTTCATGCAGGCCGTCTATTTCATGCAGTCTGTATTGTAACTGAGGCATTTTCTTGAGAAGTTTCTCTTTTTCAAAACATTCTATCGAAATATATGCTTTGTCCGGAAACGAGGTTTCAAGGTCAATTATGATCTTGTGATCCTTTGTTTCCCTTACTTTATATTCTATAAGATCACGGTAAGAAAACCGATGTATAACCTCGTCATCTTCTATAAAGACGAACTCTCTGGCTGTACTGTCATAGCTAAATAAATAAAAACCCGCCGCGCTGTCTATTATCCCGTCATTGTCGAATCCTTGACAGGTATTAAGCACGGAACGCAACCTTTGAGAATAAAAGTCCGCCCATTTGAAGCCGTTTGAGCCGTTTGAGCCGTTTGAACCCTGTTCGCCGTCTTGTTTAATGAACTTGCTTACAACACGGTAAACGATAAAGATAAGAATCAAATAACCGAATATTGACATTGGCTGAATAATTGAATATTTATACAAAAGATGACATTAACAAACTTACAAAAAAATCGGAGATGAAAAGAGTTTTATATAAAACAAATAAAACGCATTTAAATTTCCCTGCCGTTGCGACTTTGAATATTGATGACGCGTCGTTTTATCGGGCCTGGTCTACCAAAGCGAAATCCAGTTGTTTCCGTTCGAGATTAGCCCGGGCTACTTTTATTTTGAGCGGGCCGCCCAAGTTGTATGTATGTTTGTTGCGGCGTCCGCGCAGGCAGTAATTCTTTTCATCGAATTCGTAAAAATCATCATCCAGATCGCGAATAGGGATCATGCCTTCGCATTTGTTTTCGTTGATCACCGCGTATATTCCCCATTCCGTGACTCCGGAAATAACGGCGTCAAACACCTGTCCAAGCTTGTCGGACATATATTCCACCTGTTTGTATTTTATGGATGCTCTTTCGGCATTTGCCGCCAGCTGTTCCATTTCCGAACTGTGTTCGCATTTGCTTTCATACAGATTTTTGTTCACACTGCGTCCGCCATTCAGATAGCGGGTCAGCAAGCGGTGAACCATCATATCCGGATAACGGCGGATAGGGGAAGTGAAATGGGTGTAATATTCAAAAGCCAACCCGTAATGCCCGACATTTACTGTGGAGTAGATCGCTTTGGCCATAGCGCGGATTGCAATCGTGGAAATGAGATTTTCTTCCGGTTTACCGCTTACTTCGTCCAAGAGGTGGTTGATCGCTTTCGATACGTTTGTTTTTGAACCGTCCACTTTTATTTTATATCCGAAACGGCGGATAAATTCAGCGAGATTTTCCATTTTCTCCGTATTGGGTAGATCATGGATACGGTAAACGAATGTTTTGGCTGTTTTATTTTTTTTTACATTGCCGATAAATTCGGCGACAGTACGATTTGCCAGAAGCATAAACTCTTCTATCAATTTGTTTGAATCTTTTGCATATTTAAAGTACACGTTGACTGGTTTGCCATTCTCGTCTATTTCGAATCTTACCTCGTGACGGTCGAATGCTATCGCGCCGCCGTCGAAACGTTTTTCCCGCAGCTTTTTGGCAAGGCTGTTCAGTTTCAGCACTTCCTCCTTATAGTCGCCCTCGCCGGTTTCTATAATATCCTGAGCTTCTTCGTATGTGAACCGCCTGTTGGAATGTATAACGGTGCGGGCGATCCGGTGTTTCTTGATATTCGCGTCATCGTCCAGTTCGAATATGGCGGAGTAGCAGAGTTTATCCTCGTGCGGGCGAAGGGAACACAAGCCGTTGCTCAGGCGCTCGGGCAGCATGGGAATAGTTCTGTCAACCAAATAGATGGATGTTGCGCGGCTTTCGCCTTCCTTGTCTATAATATCCCCTTCCTGCACATAGTGGGTCACATCGGCAATGTGTACCCCGACTTCCCAGTGTCCGTTTTCAAGCTGTTTGATGGAGAGGGCGTCATCGAAGTCTTTTGCATCACGCGGGTCTATTGTAAATGTCAGGGTATTTCTGAAGTCCTCGCGTTTGGCGATTTCTTCTTCAGTGATTTCATCCCGTATTTTATTTGCAAAAGCTTCTATTTTTTCAGGATATTTATATGGCAATCCAAATTCCGCAAGGATAGCATTCATTTCCGTGTTATTCTCTCCGGCCTGGCCTAAAATTTCGAGCGCTTTTCCAATCGGGTTTTTTGCTTTCTTGGGCCATTCCACTATTTCCACAAGGGCTTTGTCGCCGTCTTTACCACCTTTCAGACTATTTTTCGGGATAAATATGTCATTGGCCAGTATTTTGCTGTCCATCACCAGAAAAGCAAACTGTTTCCGAACACTCAGCGTGCCCACAAAAGTAGTTTGCTTGCGTTCCAGTATTTCCAATACTTCGCCCTCTGCTTCGCGTCCTTTGCGCTTGGCCAGTATTTGTATTTTCACACGGTCGCCGTTCATGGCATGCGCCGAGTTGCGTTCGGCGACGAATATATTGCCGCTGTCGTCGTCAGGCGTGAAAAAGTTCTTTCCGTTACTTCTTCTCTCAAATGTACCTTCGAGAAAAAGCCCGCGATTGTTTGATCTATACTTTCCGCGTGCCGGTTCTACTATGAAGTCGTCTTCAAGCAGACCATGGAGGATATTCGTTATCAGTTGTTTTTCGACAGGCTTTTTAAATCCCAGTTTTTCACTGATCTGTTTTGGACTGAACGATTCGGTTGAGTTTCTGTTGAAAAAATTCACGATATTGTTGACTATATCCGCTTTTGTTTTTCTTTTATCGGTTTTGTGTGGAGCTTTGTTCTTACTCATATATAATTTAGTTCTTTAATTTTTATTCCCGGACAAACGTTAACGGACGACAACTGTTGTCATCTTTATCGTTGTACTGAATTCCAAATATACGAAAAAGAATTAAATTGCGCATCCGGTTCCTTCCGAATGGAATACTTTTGCCGGAAATTGTGTAATTTTGTTTTCAAACGGTAAAACAAGAATAATGCCTTGCATATTGAGTATGGAAACGGCAACGGAAGTTTGCTCTGTTGCGCTGTCGGCAGATGGCCGGGTGATTTATCGGAAGGAAGAGACCAAAGGCCCTTCGCATGCTGTGCTGTTAGGCGTATTTGTAGACGAAGCGGCAAGGATGCTTCGTTCTCAAAATCTGAAATTGGACGCTGTGGCTGTCAGCTGCGGTCCCGGGTCTTATACGGGGCTTCGTATAGGAGTATCGGAAGCAAAAGGTTTGTGTTACGGGATGGATATTCCGTTAATCGCCATAAATTCATTGAAGATCATGGCGAATGGCGTGCTGAATTTGAAAATTCCGGAAGATTATTCGCTGCTTTGTCCGATGATAGACGCCCGCCGGATGGAGGTATTCGACGTCCTGTTAAACAGGGAATTGCAGGAAATACGGCCGGTAAGCGCCGATATTATAGATAATAACTCTTTTGCCGGTTATCTGGAGAATAACAGGATCCTCTTTTTTGGCAGCGGCGCGGAAAAATGCAAAGTTGTATTACAAAGTGAAACCGCCTTGTTTCTGGATAATATTTATCCGAGCGCCTCGGATATGGTTAGCCTGGCAGAAGAAGCCTTTGCGGCCAATGTTTTTGAGGATGTGGCGTATTTCGAGCCTTTTTATCTGAAAGAGTTTGTGGCCACTACTCCCGGGAACAAGGGTCTGATTGATATGGGAAAGTAAGCCGGCATAGGGCATGGCGCTTCCAGTCAATCCGGATTTTCGATATCGGAACCCCGGTATACCACATTTTCTGATTGCCTGTATATCATCTTGTCGTAGTTCATCACCGGGTTTGGGATATATGCGTATTGCGTTTACTTTCAGGCAGGATCGGTTAGATATTCAGGACGCTTGGCCTGTAATTTCTCTTTCAAAAAATACCCTGTATATGACTTTTCACACTCGGCAACTTGCTCCGGAGTACCTTCGCAAACTATATAGCCTCCCTCTTTTCCACCTTCGGGGCCTATATCGATAATGTGGTCGGCGCATTTGATCACATCCATGTTATGTTCTATAACAATAATGCTGTGTCCTCTTTTTATCAGCGAATCGAATGCTTTCAGCAAGGTTTTGATATCGTGGAAATGCAGGCCGGTAGTCGGTTCGTCAAATATGAACAGGGTAGGCTCGGGTTTCTCGTCCACCAGATGGAATGCCAGTTTTACCCGTTGATTTTCTCCTCCCGATAAAGATGACGACGATTGTCCCAGTTTGACATATCCCAGTCCGACGTCCTGCAAGGTTTTCAGGCGTTTCACTATTTTCTTTTCCGTATTTCCTTTGCCTTTTTCAAAAAACTCGATAGCTTGATCTATTGTCATTTCCAATACATCATAAATACTCGCGCTTCTATACTGTACATCCAATACATCCTGTTTAAAACGTTTGCCTTTGCAAGCTTCGCATTCGAGCGACACATCCGCCATAAACTGCATTTCCACAAGTATCCTGCCTTCTCCCGCGCATTCTTCGCATCTTCCTCCTTCCATATTGAACGAGAAAAAAGCCGGAGTAAAATGCGATTGTTTTGCCAATGGCTGATCGGCAAATAATTTACGGATCTCGTCATAGGCTTTTATATAAGTCACCGGATTGGAACGTGACGAGCGGCCTATAGGATTCTGATCAACCATTTCTATGTTCTTTATCAGCGCCAGATCGCCTTCCAGGCCGTTATATTGTACTATTTGCTCGCCTTTCCCCTTGTAATAGCGTTCGAGCGCAGTATAAAACACGTCGCAAATCAATGACGACTTTCCCGAACCGCTAACGCCTGTTACCACAGTCATCACATTCAGGGGAAATTTCACATTGATATTTTTGAGGTTGTTTTGCCTTGCGCCTTTTATTTCGATATAGTTATTCCATTTACGCCTTACTTGGGGAACATGTATCATCTCTTCGCCATTCAGATAACGGACCGTATAGCTTTCCGTATGCTTTCGCAAACCGGCGACGTCGCCCTGATATACGATCTCACCGCCTAAACGTCCGGCTTTGGGACCCATGTCGATAATGTAGTCGGCGGCGCGGATAATTTCTTCATCGTGCTCGACCACTACCACTGTATTTCCAATGGATCTCAGCTCCTGCAACACTTTGATCAATAAACTGGTATCGCGGGAATGTAGCCCGATACTCGGTTCATCGAGTATATAAAGCGATCCGACAAGGCTGCTGCCCAGAGACGTCGCCAGATTGATACGCTGGCTTTCTCCTCCCGAAAGCGAATTGGACAGGCGGTTGAGGGTCAGGTATCCCAATCCGACATTCATAAGGTACTGGATACGGATATTTATATCGGCCAGTAAACGTTTGGCGATTGCCGCGTCGGTTTCGTTCAATTCAAGATTGTCAAAAAAAGACTTCAATTCGGAGATTGGCAACAATACCAAATCGGCGATAGTCTTGCCTCCTACTTTGACGTATAATGCCTGCGGCTTCAGCCGGGAACCTTTACAGGACGGGCAGACAGTCTTTCCCCGGTAGCGGGCAAGCATAACGCGGTATTGTATTTTATACTGGTTGTCTTCCACCATTTTGAAGAAATCGTCAATGCCATGCAATCCCTTTGCGCCATGCCAGAGTAAATCCTTTTCATGATCCGATAATTCGAAATAAGGACGGTGAACCGGGAAATTGTATTTGCGGGCGGCATGGATAAATGCAGTTTTCCATTCGCTCATTTTTTCGCCTTTCCAGCATAGTACCGCATCTTCATACACCGAATAGCTTTTATTGGGAATGACCACATCTTCATCTATTCCCATCACACGGCCGAATCCTTCACAGACAGGACAAGCGCCTACCGGGCTATTGAAACTGAACATCAAATCCGATGGTTCTTCAAACTGAATACCGTCCGCTTCGAAATGTTTCGAAAAATCGAAACTTTCTACCCTGGCGCCGACATAGAAACGGATCACACAGTCTCCTCCTCCTTCGAAGAAAGCTGTTTCTATGGATTCCGCAAAGCGGCTGATATTCGCGGTGTCTTTATCGCAGGTAAGGCGGTCGATGAGCAGGAGGATCCGGTCGGCCTCATATTTGTTTTTTGACGCAAGTACATCTTCGATCTGTTCAAATTTACCGTCTATTTCCACTCTCGAAAAACCTTCTTTCTGCAATATTTCCAACTGTTCATTCAGAGACCTGTCGTCCCGGAGGATTATTTTGGTTAAGATGGCAAGGCGTGTATCCTCGGCATAAGACTGCATCTTTTCCACGATGTCGCTTACCTGATGCTTTTTTACTTCCTGTCCCGATACCGGAGAGACAGTCTTCCCAATACGGGCAAAAAGCAATCGCAAGTATTCGTACACTTCTGTAGACGTACCTACCGTAGAACGTGGGTTGCGGGCGCTTACCCGTTGTTCGATGGCGATGGCGGGCGGAATGCCTTTGATATAGTCGCTCTCAGGCTTGTTCATACGTCCAAGGAACTGACGGGCATATGCCGAAAGGCTTTCCACATAACGGCGTTGGCCTTCTGCGTACAGCGTATCGAATGCGAGCGAGGATTTTCCCGAACCGGATAATCCTGTAATTACCACAAATTTATTGCGGGGAATTTCCACGTCAATATTTTTCAGATTGTTAACCCGCGCGCCTTTTATGAATATATTTTTTTCTGTTGACATGATCTCTTTAAAAAATGGATACAAAAATACAAAAAATAAACGCATTCTTTTAATTGACTAATTTAAAGGAATATAAAATGTTTGAATTTTCTGGCAGAGAGACGGGCCGGAATATGGAAGGTTTCCCCTGGTCTGGCGGCTATGCCTTACGCTGGTTTGTCAGACAAGAAATTAACAATGGCGGCAGGAGAGCGGCTTGTCGATATTGAAGCGGTTGCCGGCGGTCTCAACGGGCGCGGCAAGGGCTTGTAATTTGCAACGCAACGGGAATGTGGCCCGGTAAAGATCAGCAAATGGAAGGCGCTACCGGCAAACTCCCCCTAAAATCGTGGAAAAAAGACGGGTAGATACTATTGTTTTCTCATAGAGGAATTTTAAATAAAATATTTATCATTAATCCGGCGCTTTGGTTAGGTATCCATCCCTGATAATTTTCGGGTTGACGCTTTATGATCTTGCTTCTGAAATTTAATGTCGAATAACCAATGGAACCGGCAAGCGACCATTTATTTATTTTATATTCAGCGCCTATGCCAATGGTATAACTGAAAATCGGTTCCGTAAAACTTTTCTTCACACAAGGTTGTCCCCAATATTTAAAACGACCCGACACAAGTCCCATAGAAAATTCATTTTCAAAAAACAGGGACAAATCATCATCCGGATAAAAATGCAGTTTCGGTACCAAGCCAACCTGCGGACTAAACAGGGAGTATTCCAATCTTGCTTTGTCGGGATTTTTTGGCGGGATCAATACGCCATTTGAGTCCTCAGTCCACTTTGTCCCGTCATCGAAAGAGTAATATCCGTACCTGGTTCTTAATTCCAAACTAAAGAAATGGTTTGGCGCCGGTTTATATTCCAATCCAAGATTTGCGCCATATCCCTGTACTTCTTCCTTGAACCCACCCCCATTGTAGAAAAATCCGGGCGTCAATGAAAATTTGGACTGTGCATTTACTGTTAAAGTAGTACCGAATAAAACAAAGAGTAAAAAAGAAATACAGGATCTCATAGATGGAATTTATTGTAATTAGGAAAAATCGAAGACTGCATCCGGAATAATGTTAGATTCAGCGCTAAATATTTATATATAGAAAACGAAGAGATAAAAATAAAATTATCGTAACTACTCAGGTACTGAAAAAGGTTCGATAATTATTAAATATTACGGAATGATTATTAAATTTGCATTATGAAAGAGAATGAACCCGTATCGTGTCCGGAATGTGAGCGGATGAAG
>JAISSD010000078.1 GCA_031273295.1 Prevotella sp. | reverse complement strand
CATAAACCGTTGTACATCAGATTCCAGATAATACGTTTTTCGACGAATACGCTTGCAGACTAAACCCATTGCGCGATAACGCTGTAAAGTGCGTTTACTAATGTTCAGCATTATACATAGGGCCTGATTGTCCAATAGCAAACTACCATCGATTTTCAGCCGCAGTTTTGCTCCTACAGGGATAGTCCCTTCCCAACAGTCGCCCCAGCCGTCGTCTACTAATTCCTCCTTACTGTTTAATATGTTTTCACTTTTCATGTTTTCAAGTTTTAAACATTTCCAAAAATATAAAGGCTCGCGTTTTCAGGGTCTCTTTTTATAATTTCCTGGTCGCCCATCAGTTTAATGTAGTATTTTGCAGTACGTTCTGAGACAAACCAATCAGACTGGATCAGCTCGCACAATTCTATGTACATGTAGTGCGTTTTTCTGTTAAAAAGGTTGCGAGCAATGCCAGCTAACTCTACTTTTTGCCGTCGCCTATTCTCTTCCTGTGTTTTTTCACCTTGGTATGTGTGCATACCTTTTTCTTTGTCCCATGCAAAACACTGCATTGGAACATCCAGCGGACTACCATCACGGACTTTTAGAGCTTTCACGACTGACACCCGCGGATTATCATCACGCTCAATCGAGACGATTCCAGCTGCTTTGCGTTGCAACTCAGAACCCAGATGACCGCGAAGTTTCAATCCGGAGGGGACGAAATGCAGCACACAGATAATACACGTGTTATAAATTGCCGCCAAACGATACAATTCTTCGATAAGCTTCAGACTTTCTCTTTCATCATTAGGACAACAAATTAGATCTGCAATCCCATCAATTAGTACCATGTGGATACCCCCGAACTCATAATAAAATTTGTCCATACTTTGGGTGATAGATTGTATACGATCCTTGCGTGACATGCTCGTTAAACAATAAACCTTAAACCAACTGGGTTGTACGGTAGGTAGTACAGTTAAATTACTTCGCCTCAAAACATTGCACATGTTTTTGTACAACTGCACCTGCGATTGTTCTGTATCATACCATAACACCGCATGACCGCTAATATTTGGTGCAACGACAGCTCCCAGGGTGTCAACGGGAGTGTCTGCTTCACGAATCGTGCCAGATAACAGACTACCGGCATAATTGCTTTTACCTGTGCCTTCACCACCCGTAATACCGAGTAAATTACCTTGTGCACCAATGGGAATGTTATTGATTGAGATAATTGTTGTTGCTCCTTCGGGTGGAGTAGAAAGACCGATCTCACATGGGTTCAAAATCGACATAGTTTCACTGTATAAATTGTCAAAAAAAATCAAGAAATAACTTATTAAAACATTCAAGAGTATTTCCATTTTTGAAAAAATCAGAAATATCCTTGCTTCCCTTTTCACCCGACAAAGGTAGTACAAATCGCCTTATGTTAAAATCAGTCAGTTTTTGTTCATGTCTAATTGAAGCGTTTATGCCTGCCTCGTCGACATCATACAATAGAAAAATATGTTTAAAACGATAGGATAATGTTTGTATCATATCCCGTGAAATATTAGAAGTTTCTGAGTTGAAGCATATAGCATAAAAGCCATGCGCCGCGAGCGTCATCACGTCTTTTTCACCGCCGGTAATGAAAAGACTATCTCCACGTGCGGGGAGTTGTTTCAGTCCAAAACAATAATTTTCACCCGGATCACCACCGTGTAAAAAACGCAAACTAGAAAATGGACGGTAAATTTTTACATGCTTGCCTCCCATGTAGCCAAAGATTGGTTCTTGCTCAGACGACTGTAGCGTGTACGGCTTTCCATCTTTTTCACTCCTATATTCCTTTAATGAAAAAACATTATATGTTTTTAATGTTTTAGCTGTGATGCCATAGGGTGCCCAAAACGCCAGTTCCTTGGCAGAAAAGGATTGTATGTCATATTCAAAAGGTTTTCCTTTTTGGGCTTCTGTTACACGTCCAGATTTTGAGACGGGTTTGACCTTCTTTGCGACTGCCCGTACTACCTGAAGAGTAGATGAACTATCATCATCTACTTCACTCAAACCTAGTGATAGGTCATTGTTGATCGTTCGGAGAACTTCGACAAAGTCCTTTGGGTTGTTACAATCCAAATTCTTAACCTTAGCTACCAGAAAGAAGCAGTCGCCGGTGAATGTGTCATCACCAAAATCTTTAATACGGTAACACGAATGTGACTTGTCGAGGTAAACGTTACAGGACGCTTTTTTATCGTCATAGAACGGATTTCGAAAATTACGTCCCAAAATCCAGTCACCAGGGAGATAATATTTGAATACGTCCAAACCATTATTAGTTCGTTCTAGAATTTCGTTTTTGTTTAGCATTTGCTGTATTATTTATTAATTGTTTTAAGTTTGCTTCATTGCTGCGAATAGTATGATTGTTCAATAATCGATCTATTTCGTCTATTTTATAAAAAATCTTATTTCCTATCTTTGAGTGCTCGATTTTGCCTCGCTGACGCAGACGGCTCGCCTCGCTGACGCAGACGGCTCAATGTTTTAACACTTATATTCAGAAACCTGCATACGTCACTAGTCTCAACCCATTGTTCCTTATCGATACCGTTTTTTTTCTGCTCCTCGATAAAATTAACAATCAAATCGATTTTCTTTACCAAGTTTTCATAAACCGTCGAATCCATTGTAATCACTTCCATATGTCTGTTTTTTGTTAAAATTATACTTATTTTACTGTCAATCCCGCTTAACTTCACTATGTTCTGTAATAGTCTTTAACACTTTGAAGTACTTCGGATGTTTAACACCTCGCTTTAATATGTTGTCCAGCGTGTTACGATGTATTCCCAGACGTGCTGCGATAGCCTGACTTTTATACACGTACAGCTTCCCATCAAAAAGTAATTTTCCCATAATCATTTTTTATATCTTTGTCGCCGTTGTGCAAACGCACAACGGCGGCAAAATTAATAATATATTCTCTATAAGAAGAAATAATGAGCAATAAAATGTCTACAATCAAGGAAAGAATTTTATATGTTCTTGAAATAAAGGGCATTACGAAGGCAGAATTTTGTCGAAAAATAGGAATGTCATACAGTAATTTCACGGGTGAGGCGAAAAAAACACCATTAAATTCGATAGCAGTAGGCAAAATATTGCTTGAACTACCCGATATCAATCCGGATTGGTTACTCAATGAACAGGGCGAAGTATTCAGAAAAATCAGCCCAAGTCCAACGACTGAATTGGTACGAGCAGTTACACCAGACCTTATTACAGACCAACTCCTCGATAGAATCGAACATTTGGCGCATGAAAACGGTATATTAGCCGAACGAGTAGCACAACTAACCGGAAAAAGAGAACCCCTCACAGCAGATGACAAACCAGATGATAGGATGCCGTCGTAATGCACTTTTGCTTTGCTAACATTCTCATTATCAGATAAATATTCCTTATTATCAACCATCAATTTCTTCATATCCATTTTAGTATATTTGTAGTATATTTGCAGCCATTGTGCATTTGCACAACGCGGTGCAAAACTAATAGATAAGTATCAGCTATGCAAGAAAAAAAGAAAGAAATTTCTATTGTGAAAAAAAGATTTTTACAATATCTTGATTATAAGGGTATTACGAAGTACAAATGTTACCAAGAAACTGGAATAGCTAACGGTGTATTTTCGCAAAGAGGGGGATTATCGGAAGAAATAACGCTGAAACTTATCTCATACTACAGTGATTTAAATCCGGATTGGTTGTTTTCTGGACAGGGAATGATGATAAAAGATGAATCAAAAATGCTAGCGATACGTCTATACGACAAATGCGAGGCATTAACGCATGAAAATGGCAAGTTATCCGAAAAAGTAGTGCAGCTAACTGAAAGTAAGCATGATCTTAAGGCTAGAGTAGAACAACTGACGAAAAAAGTTGAGGAGCTTGAATCACAAGTGCGTAAAAACAGCCAACTGGCTGGGAAAGTGGAATCACTAACAAAAGAGAAAGCTGAATTGGAAAAAAACAGCAATTGGGGGAAGGAGCCCCACCCTTCCTTTCTATCTCTGGCTGGGTTGGATGGTAGGGAGGAAGTCGAGGTACTAGCTAGAACGGAGGGTGTGGATACAATGCGCGACGCGTTTTAAGGCGTTTTCTTATTTGCATTCGATAAAGTGATCATCTCAATATGTTTTATTGCTCTGACGCGCAAGAATTAGCCTGATTTCGATTTATTTGTCAGGTTTATACTCCGAGTATGTACAATGTGCATTTTTTGCGCCTACGTTTTCGTTTTCAACTGTCTGGTTGTTTTACCTTTAAGGTTCTTTTGGGGTGGGGGCTACGGGGGTGGGGATCTGATTTACAATCACCTGAAAGGAAAAAAAACCAGGTTTATTTGTTTTATTTTTATGCAGTATTTATTCGGTATACATGTATACATTTTTTAAAATGCCCGCACGCACTTATAGGTACTACATACCTATAAGTGCGTGCGGGCATTTCATGTAGTTGTAACTTATTGAAAATCAGATAGTTACAAATGTTGATGCAAAGTGATTTTGCACCAATTGCACCAAGCTGGACATTTGAGGACAAATATGGACAAGTAGCACACGCCAAATCGTACCCCCCATGCGATAAAAGCGTTGTGTAAATACTTGATTCATAATCGGTATGCCATCGACATATTTTAACCATCTCCCATAAGGAAACCGATCCTTATAACCAAACATATAGCCGTAATTTTTTACACCGCCCGCCCGACGTATGGTATTTGGGCAAGAACAATTTAAGCACGTTGCCCTGTACGGAAAGACTCTCGTTCCGTGCGGGGCATCGTCAGGTGTACTGCTCTATGTTAATGAAAAGCACCTTCCAGTCCCGCACCTTATCTTTGCGTTGTGAAAGTAGTTGTATAATAATGTAAAAAGGATTATCGAATAGAATTCAAAAGAGAAGGATGAAAGCAGTAACCCATAGTTCCGTGGAAGTGCACCTTATGTCCCTGTTTAGTCCTGTTTTGTCATTCTTGGAATAGCGACCTGAATCGGAGATCGGCGGAGCCAATAAGAAATTAACCCTCAGTATTAAGTTATTAAGGTGCTTAGGAATAATCCAAGTATCCTTCTTTCTTTTTGGATTTCAAAAGAAAAGAGTTATGAAAAAGATAGTAATAGGCATTGATGTGAGTAAGGAGAAATTAGATTTTTGCCTTCAGTTAGGCGAAAGAGTTATCGAAGA
>JAISSD010000214.1 GCA_031273295.1 Prevotella sp. | reverse complement strand
CCGGCGCCTGCAATTCCTATTCCTATACCTCCTCCGATTACAATTCCCAATGTAACGGCAGCAGCAATCGTAATGATTGTAAAGATTACTTTTACGGTATCGTCCGGGTCTGAATATGAAGAACTTTTCTCTCTCTGTTCCCTTTCTTTTTGTTCTATTTTCTCCCTTTCATTCTGTTCCCTTTCATTCTCCCGTATCCGTGCGTCGGTCAAATCAATACCACAATTGGGGCAATATGTGGCATTTAAAGGAAGATCTTTAAATTTACAATTCGGACAATCCATATTCTTTTAATGATTCAATGATTTCATGCAGCAAAACCTGAGATTTTTGCAAGTCTAAGCCTGTTTGATTCCAAACCTGTTGCTGTTGTTTCAGTTTTGCATACTCTTGCTGCTTTTGTGCGAATTCCATTTTATGCTGTTGTTCCAGTCGAGCATCTTCCAGTTTCAAATCTTTCTGTTTGCTCTCATATATGGATTTCAGGGTTGTCTCTCCCATTTCTTTGATGTTTAACACAAATTTTTGTACCGGAGAGTAATTTTCTCCCTTTATGGGAACAATGAGAAGGTTTTCGCGAATTTGGGAGAAAGCCGAAGTTAAGCCGTTGTTCAGTTTTGCTTTGATGTTTCTCAATTCCTGTTCTCTTGCCGTGTTGTCGCCTCCAAACCATCCCCAGATAATCACTCCTAAAGTGGCAATTACGCCGAGAATCGGACCGAAAGCAATACCTACTACGGCTAATAAGGTGGCTCCGATACCTACGGTAATACCCGCATCAATATAACTCTGTTTAAAACAGTTGAATTTATCTCTGCCCGATAAGGTATTTAATTCGACGGGTGAAGACAGGGGTATAACATCTGACGAACTTTTCTGATTGAGCATCTGATCCATCTTGAATTGATATTCTCCCAATAGTTCCTTAAATTTATTTTGAGCCGTAGTGAGGATTTCCTGCCAGGCGGATGCAACATCCGATTTTATTCTTTCAGGCAGTGCATTTGCAAATGTTTCTGCCTGCTCTTTTGAGGTTAATCCGGCTATCTCGTCGGCATACCGTTTAAATAATTTTCCATGGGGAGAAACAATTTTCTGCGTCCTGTTTTGAACGCCCGTTCCTATTTCGTCTATTTTTTTGCGAATGTCGGTTCTTGTTGTGCTGGCAGGTCCCCATGTTTTATTGAACCAGTCGGATAATTCCGTTCGTTTTTGTTTGATTGCTTCTTTTTCCTGCTCACTTTCGCCTGCAACCATTGTAATTTGTTCTTTAATGGAGGAGCAGGTTTTCTGCACTTGCTTTCCTGCTTCGGAAAAAGCGAAGGTATTGCGGGACAGCCCTACGGTCTTGTAAATAAGTCGCAGTAATTCTTCTTTAGCCGCCGGAAACAGGCTGCTGTTGTAATACGCTTCTTTCAGCGTATCGTCGTTTTCCGCGGTTGCACTTGCCAGCGTAACGCTTGCCACAGGAAATACTTTGGGTGAAGCGTAGCATTTATCCGCATAATCTTTTTGCAACAAATCTTCATTTCTTCTGATCATATTCACAATGTATTCCTCCGAATAATTGTCTATTTTGGTCATGATAAACATCACGTATGGAGTTATCGCAAATACTTTATTCAAAAACTCCTGTTCCTGTTTTACCATCGGATTGGCAGGGTCGAAAACGAAAAGAACGGCAGCGGCATTTGCAACATAGCGGTTGGTGATTTGTTCGTGCGCTTCGTACAGCGCTCCCAAACCCGGAGTATCTACGACAGTTACGCCTTTCGGCAAAAATTCCACAGGGATATTTACCTGAATATAATCTAATACCTTGTCGGTAAATTGAGTTTCTCCCAACAAATTGGCATCAACCTGACAGCCGTATCTTGACAGCTCTTCCTTAGTTATTTTTTGTGTAGCGCCATCGGTAAAAACAAGTTCAAAAGATTCCGTTTCGCTGTTCGTTATACGAAATACCTGCGAAGTTGCAACCTGTGTATTGACGGGTAAAATTTCCTGCCCCACAATGGCATTGATAAAAGTACTTTTCCCTTTTTTTACTTCTCCGCAAACCACAATATCGTAACTTGGTTTTTTCAGTAAATCCAAAGACAAATCCAGTGTCGGCTCCACCTTCGGTAAATTCTCCGCCCCGTTTGTTTTAATTGCTTCAATGATATTCAGTAAAGCGCTTTTCAGAGCAGTTGTTTTAGGTTCCAATTCTGTCCATTTCATATTGATAATTATTTAATAGTTTACAGTTTATAACAATGGAATATCATTCGGGGTGATTGTGTTAAACATAATATCATCGCTCATGTCCGTCACTGGGTTATCATAAAAAAATGTTTCCAAAAACGCTGGATTTGTAAGATAATGATGCACATAATCACTGTAGCTCATTCCGTTTATATAATCCAGGTGACCATCGTCAAACATCGGATTATAATGATTGAAATCCAAATCAGCCGTATTGAACTCGTTTGTGAAATGATTATCATTCGATGCAAAATCAGCATTAACGGCAAACTGCGAAAATTCCATTTCCTGTGTATCCGCATTATATTGATACGGGGCGGGTTTTGTTGTTGAAACCATCGTACATTTGGCATCCTGCCATGCGTCCATAAATTCTTTAATATCATATTCGATACGCAAGTCTCCTTTTCCCGGATCGGTCAGTATAACTTTCACATCGTTAATATCATTGGGATTGACTTCCACTCCTGCAACTATCAGGGCATGGTTGCCTTCCTGACGAAAAATATCCGTAAATTTAGCTGCCGCTTTTTCCAGCCATGTGTCCGCCCAAAGTTCATCCGCATCAACGCCCACAATCACTCTATGACCCTGCGAAAGTTCATTGACCAAATCGAAAACCGTATTGTTTTCGGAATGTTTTACCTCAACTCCGCAGGCTTCCAGAATGTTGCCGACACAGTCGGGTGGAGTGCCTCCCGTTGCCAAATCGGGGTTATACCAGCCATTAGCTTCGGCAAACTTGGCTAATTCTTCCTGCGGAACGATAATGCCGTAATCGCGCAAAATAATTTCCTGACTTCTAACCGCACAAGTCGGCTGCTGCCCTTGATAAATATTTTCATCAAAAGGGTTTAAATTGTAATTTCTTTCTTCTCCGTATGTTTTCATAACATTTTAATTTATTTTTTGAATTAATATCTTGTTTCTTTTAATTATAAATCATTCTTAACTGTCCTGATCAGTTGCATCAGCGCTCTTCGTTTCACATTATACAAATTATCCACCGTTATTTCCATTTCGTTTGCCACCTCCTGCGGTTCTCTGTCTTCGAGAATTAATTTTCGAATCGTGTCCCGATACCTGCTGTTCGATAGGCTGTTGACCAAACTTTCCACATCTAATGCGTCCTGTATCCCGTCTTCGATACTTTCGGTGTTTTCCATATATAGAGTAGATGGGGATTCCGATTCTATCAGTTCCCTTCTTTTTTTTTGAAAAAATCTTATCGCTACCACACGAGTCCATGTTGTCAGCTTGCAGCGGTAGTTGAATTGACGAAGTTTGTACCAGCCGTTATCCTGCAAGTAGATGTAGAACTCGCTGATAAGTTCGTTCTTTTCAACTTTATAACCAAACAGCTTTTTGACGATGTAGTGAAACATCGGCGTACATTTCTCAAAAAAGAAATATCGGCTTATTTGTTCATCATTAGCCAGTATCCCCTCAACGATGTCCCTGTCGGAAAATGTCTTTGATTCCATTTGTCTGTTCTGTTTTTATTTTCATTGATTACCCTGTCGTTCACCCTTATTTCTGTACTTTTTCACTCATTTTTATTTGATCTTCACCTCAATATTGTTTTACATTATACAAATTATCCTGCTATTTCTGTGCCGACGAAGAAGAATAGCCCGACGATTTCAACTTTTCTATTTGCGCTCCTGTCAACAGTTTCTCAAAATAATTCAAATCACCGCTATCCAAAGCCTTTTCGTACCAGTACAGCGCCATATTTCCATCTTTCGCCAATGCGCCTTTCACTCCCATGTCATATTTGCCTGCCAGCCGCATCTGCCCTGTGGCATCGCCCCCTGCCGCCGCTTTTCGGTACCAGTCAAGGGCGGTCGCCTCGTTTTTTTTCACGCCTTCGCCTTTGTCATAGCACTGCCCCAAACTCGTCTGTGCCGGTGCATCTCCCTGCTCCGCCGCTTTACGATACCATCGTACCGCCTGCGTGTAGTTCCGTGTTACGCCGTCGCCATTGTGATAGTAAACTCCCAAATTATATTGCGCCTCTGCATATCCCTGTTCCGCCGCTTTACGCCACCACTGTATCGCCCGCGTATAGTCTTGGGTTACGCCGTCGCCTTTGCGATAACAAACTCCCAGATTATATTGCGCCTTTGCATATCCCTGTTCCGCCGCTTTACGGTACCATACTGCCGCCTGCGCGTAGTCCTGGGTTACACCTTTGCCTGTGCGATAACAAAATCCCAAATTATATTGCGCCTCCATATATCCCTGTTCCGCCGCTTTACGAAACCATTGCACCGCCTGCGCGTGATCTCCGGCATTAAAATATTCGAGGCCTTTATTAAACCACTTTTCCAAATAAAATTTATTATCGTTTGTTGTACCCATTTCATAAACGGAGACAGTCTTCACATGGTCGCCGTCGTTGAAATAAACGTAGGGACACATCTTCGCACGATGCTTTTCCGAGGGGTTACAGTTGTATGAACCCATCGCGCCGGAAGTAATGTACTCGTATTTTTGCCGTACTTCGGCAAGCGACCGGCAAAGGTAATATACGCGGAAAAAGCGGTCTTCATCGGCAAAATCGTAAAAATCGAAGCAGGGATACAGCTCCGATTTGTACAGCAC
>JAISSD010000253.1 GCA_031273295.1 Prevotella sp. | reverse complement strand
GACATGAACGAGGGAAAAATCCGCGTGCTGTTCGGCTCTACCGAAATGCTGGGGACGGGCGTAAACGCCCAGAAACGGTGCGTAGCGGTGCATCACCTTGACGCACCCTGGCGGCCAAGTGACCTCGAACAGCGCGACGGGAGGGCAATCCGCAAGGGCAACGAGATTGCCAAACTGTATGCCGGTAACAAGGTCGATGTGGTGATTTATGCCGTCGAAAAGTCGCTGGATGCTTACAAGTTCGGGTTGCTGCACAACAAGCAATTATTTATTAGCCAATTAAAGAACAATAATATGGGCTGCCGTACCATCGACGAGGGAAGCATGGACGAGAAAGGGGGTATGAACTTTTCGGAATATGTAGCCATTCTTTCCGGCAACACTGAACTATTGGAAAAAGCGCGGCTGGAGAAAAAGATCGCTTCGCTGGAAAGCGAGCGGCAGGCGTTCGTGCGGGGCAAGTCTTCAACCCGCTACAAGTTGGAGGGGATCATGCAAACCGTTGAAACCAACAAGGGGTTTATTACTCGTATCGGTAAAGACGTGGAAGCATTCAACGCCCGTGTGCAAACCGCGCCGGATGGTACGCGCCTGAATCCGGTAAATTTAGACGGTCTGACAGCCACTGACCCCGTGTCGGTCGGCAAGAAGTTGAACGAGATTGCCGATAAAGCCCGGACGCACGGCCTGTCGGAACCGATAGGCTCGCTTTATGGCTTTACCCTGCTGGTGAAATCGGAAACCACCGTAAAGGACGGCTTCGACCTGGTGCAAAACCGCTTCTTTATCAAAGGCGAGGGCGAGATTCTGTATAACTACAATCACGGCCATCTTGCAGCCGACCCGAAAACAGCGGCGCAAAATTTCCTGAACGCCCTTGATACCATGCCTGGCCTGCTGGAGAAGTATAAGGCAGACAACGAAAAGCTGATGAAGGATGTTCCCACGCTCAAAGCAGTGGTGGAAAGCCCCTTTAAGAAGGAGGGCGAGTTGAAGGGACTGAAAGCGGAAATGGTGGTCATGGAGCGTAAAATCGAAGCCTCGCTAAAACCTATTGAGCAGAGTGTCGGCATTATGGCGGGTGTCCCGAAAGACGAAAATAAATTTGTTCCCATGCCGGATAATTTGCAGACGGTCAGTAAAATCATGGGCGAACGGTTGGTTATCGCCCGGCCTGCGCATGGAATGCCTGAAAAAAAAGGCTTCAAAATCTGACTTCCTTTTGTTACCCGTAAATGAGCGAAGCCCGCACTTGTCATCACTCGATGGGCGGGCTTCTTTCAGGACAAACAGTGTTCAGGAAAAGAAAAAAGTATGCAGGTTCAATCGCTGTCCGGTTCTTCAGGGTCATCCCCCGTATCTTCGGGATCATCGCCGTCTGTGTCTCCGCCTTTGACGAAATTCGCCTTGATAAAGGCTTCCACGTCGCTTTCCCTGTAAAAAGTCTTATGATAGAGCATCTGGTAAGGCAGTTCGCCCGATGAACGGTAACGCTGTAACGTCCGCTTGCTGACATTGAGCATCTGGCATACGTCCTGGTTATCCAAAAGCCGTTCGCCCTCTAATAGCTTCTCTTTTATCGCCATCTTTTCCAAATGTTTGTCCAATCGGTCGAACCGTGCCATAAAACGCTCAAACCAGTTTTGCATAAATGCCGTTAATTCTCTGTCTGTCATGGCTTATTTTGTTTAGGATTATTATTGGGTTGGCAGACACAATGTGCCCGTGTATTAACATCCGGATTTCCGACAAGGCGTAATATGCCTTGTGCTTCTTGACGGAATAGGTTATCTGCCCATTGGAGCGTAGGCACTGTAATGTCCGGGGACTGACTTCCAGCAACGCCGTAGCGTCATCGTTGTCAATCCAAACTCCATTGGGGTTCTGAGTAGAATCGTCCACAGGAACAGTCTGATTTTTTAGATATTGATAAATGCAGTCAATCTTTTTGACCGGCATTTTATACGCTTCCGAATCTATTGTTACTACTTTCATATTTGCAACTATTTGATTTACTGCAAAGTTCGGTGATTTATGCGTTGCTAATAAGGAGGTCGGTATGACTTTTTTTGAAAGTTTTTACAAGTCGTTTGCTTGCAACAGATTATAGACGTGCTTTTCTCGAAAGACAAGGAGGACAAATACGGAAAAGGTCGGTATAGAACTGATTATAAGCCAAAACACCCGATTTTGACCTGAATTAGCATCAAAATCGGGTGTTTGGAAGGTATATACCGACCTCGGTATTGTTATTTTCTCCCCATCCGCCGTAATAGGGCTTCTTTCAATTTATCAAGAAACGGTGTAGGAGACAGCCGTATTTTCAACTCACCAAAACTACGCGATAAGTTACTGTCTAATTGAATATTAAAAATATTTTGGATATAATTGTAAAGATGTGTAAGTGGCACATCGCCGAAAGTTCCCGCACTGTCCCATGACAAAATTTGTTCCTGTAATTCTGTTTTTGATCCTTTCCATGTCAGCTTAGTGGCAGGGAACCCGAAAGAACCATTCACCCCGTTATCATTCAGCAGTTCCATATCGTGCATTAAATAAGCGGAAAGCATATCATTGGCTAAAATCTTCGCTACCTTGAAATCGCAATTCGTGGTAAATTTAGGATCAAATTCGTAATCAAATGCTTCAAGATATTGCTCCGTATCTGTCTTTCCACGCAGGAAATAGAGGGTGTCCAAATGAGAGGAACAGGAACGGTAATAACGGATAAAATCAAGCCGCTTAGCATTATACCTGTTTATGCCATCCACTATTTCATTCAAATATTCTCGTTGTTTGTCTATACCAGCAGGACGGTTCATTTCAATATTATACACTTTGCGATAGTAGATTAAACGGGAGCACAACCTGGGTTTTGTATCTTTGAAGAAGAGGATTTCTTCTTCCTCGTTTTGGAAATTATACGAAACAATAAATGCCTTTAGCTGATTAAATGCTTCGGTAAGCATACGGGAAGCCTCCAAAGATTTTGTAATCATGCCTATTTCCGAACATTCTATTTGCTCAATCTTGGCATCTATTTCTTTTTTCAGACAGGAGGCGAATTGAAGCATAAATCTGTATTTATTTCTTTTTAGTCTTCTTCGTGAAGTGCCTTTAGGAAGCCATATAAGAAGATTGAACATCCAATTATTATGAATGCTGTTACTATTGATATGATTAAAAGCA
>JAISSD010000125.1 GCA_031273295.1 Prevotella sp. | reverse complement strand
GTTTCCTACACCGTCTATGGCAATCCTGCCGGCGCTCCTGTTTTCGTGCAGTTCTCCGACCTTGTTGATACCAATTCCAACGAAAGTGTCACATTCGAGACAGGTCGCCAGTACACATTGAATTTGACTTTCGGGGCCGGTGGAAACGATAGCGATCCGTTCATCAACATAGGCGCCTTCGTCACTTTCAGTCCTTTGAATGACGAAGAACTTGACGGTCCGGTAGTAGTTCCGCCTGATCCCGACCATGACCCTGCAGCTACAAATTTCTGGGCGGCTTCGAACATCTACTTCAAGCCTGACGTCCAGGGTACCGGCGATGTCGGCTCTCTTACATTCGCCGAGTCCGGGGCCGACAAGCCTACCGGCAAAGCGGGTTACCAGGGCGTTTACTTCAAGTGGGGCAGCCTCGTCGGTATTTCTGCTAACACAACGGGAGATACTTATGACGATGATAATACCTTTTTGTTCATACCTGACCTGGCTACGGGCAAGTACCATAAATACAAAGTTGGCAATGTTACAAGTACACCGGGTGACATCATAGTCAATGCTTACCTTGGCGAGGCCACTAGTAATACTTGGGTTAATATTCCTTGCGCAGACGATAACAATCTGACTACCGGTAGGACAGTAGATGCCTTGTCGGAAATCTATGACCAGGAGGCAAATTACAAGGGTGATATATGCAAATACCTTTCGGATAACCGGTTGACTAACGACAGCGGTTTAATCAGCGAGTGGCGGATGCCTACCAGCGACAAGTTTGCGGGAGCCGGTTACCAGCCTTTACCTTACACGGCGCCCAACAATTCGGTCTGGAAACTTCACGAAGATTGGTCCGGCTCAAATTCTTTCGTCGGGGGGCAAATAGAAAACGGCACCTCACAAACCGCAAATGCTATTGTGACTTATAAGTATTCTCCTACCGGTGAAACCGTATACTTTCCCGCTTCCGGGACCCGCAACGGCTCAACTTTCGGCTCCGCCGGCTTACTAGCCGGCGTAGGCGACGGCGGCGGCTACTGGTCGTCGTCAGCCTACACCGGGACGGAAGCGTACTACCTGTTCTTCGGCTACGGCGACGTGGGCCCGGACAGCAACGCCGGTCGGGCGTACGGCTTCAGTGTCAGGTGTGTTCGGTTGTAGCCAGCAGAGAATTGTAGCGCCTTTGGCGCATATTTGCTTTATTTGTTTTGTTTCCTCCCCTGTCAAAAGGGGAGGTTTCAATACCTCGACAAACGGTCGAAAAAAATTTTTCGTCACAGCTTTGCGTTAGCAAAAAAATAAAAATGCGCGAAGCGACAAAGAAATCACCGGGTTGCAATTGGCAATCCGCCTGTAATAAACAGACAGGAGTATCCGTTACAATGCCTGAACCCGACAGAACATACTTCAATTCAGAACAGCGCCAAATTCGAGCTGAATGCAGACATGTAATTGTAACTCATGCAGTTGAAATGTAACTCGGACAATAGCACGGATATTCATTTAATTTGGCGATACCGGATGGATAAATGAATATTTTAGGAAACCTGTCTCTTTTTTAAATAAAAAGAAAGCCTGTTTCCTGAAAAATGACTATATTTGCACGCAATAAATTTCAAAAGCTCTTTTATATATGTCTTTTATTGCAGATAAGGTAGTCATGGACGGATTGACATTCGACGATGTATTGTTGATCCCCGCTTATTCGGAAGTCCTCCCGCGCGAAGTCGATCTCTCGACAAGTTTTTCACGTAATATCAAACTAAATATCCCTATCGTTTCGGCGGCTATGGACACGGTCACAGAAGCCAAACTGGCTATTGCCATTGCCCGCGAAGGAGGTATCGGCGTCATACACAAAAACATGTCGATCGAAGAACAGGCCCAGCAGGTAAAATTTGTGAAACGCGCCGAAAACGGCATGATCTCAAATCCTGTGAGTATCCTGCGCGACAAGACGGTTGGCCAGGCGCTGGACATGATGGCCGAGTTCAAAATCGGAGGTATTCCCGTGGTGGATGCTAACAATATCCTTGTAGGTATTGTCACCAACCGCGACCTGCGTTTCCGCCGCGACATGAACCAGCTGATAGACGATGTGATGACCAAAGACAGGATCATCACCACACAGCAGACCACCGACCTGGAAGCCGCCGCGGATATACTCCAGCAACACAAGATAGAAAAACTGCCTGTAGTGGACGCCGACAAAAAACTGATAGGGCTGATTACATATAAAGATATAACGAAAGCGAAAGACAAACCCTTTGCCTGTAAAGACCGGCGCGGACGACTGCGCGTAGCGGCCGGAGTAGGCGTAACGCACGACACGCTCCGGCGTGTGGAGGCGCTGGTAGCGGCCGGAGCAGATGCAATCGTTATCGACACGGCCCACGGGCACTCGAAAGGAGTAGCCGATATGTTGAAGAAAGTAAAAGCGGCTTACCCCGACATGGATGTTGTGGTAGGAAACGTGGCTACCGGCGAGGCTGCCAAATATCTGGTCGACGCGGGGGCCGACGCAGTAAAAGTAGGAATAGGTCCCGGATCCATTTGTACTACGCGCGTGGTTGCAGGAATAGGCGTTCCGCAATTGTCAGCCATCTATGAAGTGGCTAAAGCGCTGAAAGGAACAGGCGCGCCATTGATAGCCGACGGCGGATTACGCTATTCGGGAGACATAGTGAAGGCTTTGGCGGCCGGAGGTTGCTCGGTGATGATGGGATCGTTGCTGGCGGGAGTGGAAGAATCGCCGGGTGAGACAATCATCTTCAACGGGCGCAAATTCAAATCCTATCGCGGCATGGGTTCGCTTGAGGCAATGGAAAAAGGCTCGAAAGACCGCTACTTCCAGGACATGGAGGCCGATATAAAGAAACTCGTGCCGGAAGGTATCGCCGCCCGCGTACCGTTCAAAGGTTCGTTGTTTGAAGTCATTTACCAGATGACGGGAGGATTACGCGCCGGTATGGGTTATTGCGGAGCAAAAAATATCGATGCGTTGCACAACGCCAAATTTACCCGCATAACCAATGCCGGAATAGCCGAAAGCCATCCGCACGATGTGGCTATCACAAGCGAGGCGCCTAATTACAGCCGGAGGGAATAAGAGATTGTTGAATAATGCGCCGGCTTGTGAATCCGGAAGTTTGGAAAAACAACTCTGAAAATATGGACGGACAACATTTAAATAGATACTTAAGGCCGTCAATATATGGAAAACACCTGCAATCAAGACAAACCAAGGCTCTGTATGTTGACTGAAAACATACAGGGTTTTTATTTTAGAATATTTTAAAACGGTACAAGCCCATATTTCTTGTATCTTTGTTTCCTGTTAATTCCGATACGGCTTAATTATATGATTAAGAATGTTTTTTTATTGTCTGCATCACTGACTGCATCATATACGTTCGCTCAGCAAAGCGATCCCGTCATATTTAAAATAGACGGGACGCCCGTATACAGGACGGAAGTGGAGCATGCGTATAAAAAAGGAAATGCCGTTGCGGAAACCAAACAAAGTTTCGAAGATTTCCTGAACGCGTATATAGATTTCAAACTGAACGTCGCCGAAGCCAAAGCTCGGCGTTTGGATACTACGGCGTCTTATCGGCGCCAGCTTTCATCTTACAGGTCGCAAATGGCTCGGTCATATACGCAGAACACCGGCTATGAAGAAGAATATATAGAAAAGATATACAACCGGATGCGGGAGAATGTGGAGATTAACCATGTTATGTTTCCGTTCGGCAAAGAAGAGACCGTGCTGCCTTCCGACACCTTGAAGGCGTATAAAAAAGCGATGGCCGCAAGGGCGAAGATCCTTAAAGACGGATTTGCGGGGGCAGAACCGAATAGCCCGCGCCCGGGAAGCGTTTTTTTACCGGGAGCGGAATCCCGCAACGGTTACATCGGCTGGGTTTCGCCTTTCATGTTCGCCTCCAGGGTTGAAGACGTCATATACAGCCTGCCGCCGATGGATGTGAGCATGCCTGTACGCACGGCCAAAGGATACCATATTGTGCAAGTACTGAACAGACGTCCCGCGACGGGAGCAGTGGAGATAGAACAGGTCGTGTTCAATTTTTCCCGTATTCCCCCGTCGCAACACCAGATAGACAGTGTGGGAAAAGTAGTCCGGAGAGAATATGAAAACATTAAGTCTTCCGCGGATTTCCAATCGCTTTGCGATCTATTCTCCAAAGCATATAAAACGGCGGATAACGGATGCTACTTCGGCGTCATAAAACCGGATTCCGGCCTGCCGGTGGATTTTACAATGGCGGCCTTCAATCTGGAAAAGGCGGGAGATATAAGCCAGCCGGTCATGTCCGATTATGGTTATCATATTATAAGGCTGTTGCGGAAAATCCCGGTTGAGAGCCTTGAAACAATGAAAAACCGGCTGAGGGAAAAAATCGTAAGGAGCGACAAGGCGCAAGACCTGAGCAATGAAAAAAGGCGCAGATTAAAAAGCGGTTTTAATGTTACGGTCAACAAGGACGCCTGTTCGAAACTGTATGACATAGCAGAAACCGTATCGCCCAGAGATTCGATTTTCCTGAAAATGATAAAAAACGGGGATGATATACTCTTCGGGATTGACGGCCAAAGGGCATATCCTGTCTGCGAATTTGCCAGATACATCTGTTACAGGCAAAAAGAAAGGCGGAAAAACACAGATGACATATCGGTAATGCAGGTGGAGGAAGCGTCGCCCTACAGCCTGTCTTCGGATATACTCAACGAATATTTCGAAGGGTTTCTGGCAATTTTACTGTCCGATTATGAAGAAGACACGCTGGACAAGAGATTTCCCGAATTTGCCCGCACAATGGATGAGTTTTCCGACGCTTTGCTGTACTACGATGTACAGAACAGGAATGTATGGGAACCTTCAAAAACGGACGCCGCAAGATTAGCCGGCTATTTTGCCGGAAACAAGGCGAAATATTCGTTGGACGGCTCCATGTATAAAGGTACGGTTGTGTATGCAAAAAGCGAGGAGGCGCTGAAAAAAGCCGGGGCCGTATCCAAAAAGAATCCGGACCGGGAAACCTTTGCCAACGAGATAAAAAATACATTGAACAAAGATTCTGTACAGGTCAAAATACAACAGGGACTATGGGCGAAAGGAGACAATGCGTATGTGGATAATAAAATATACGGAGGTATTACTCCTGCTCCGTTCAATGAATATCCGTACTTTTTTGTGACCGGCAAGTTTATTGACGTTCCCGAAGATTACACGGATGTGCGCAACACTGTGGAACTGGATTATCGGAAACAACTGGAAAAAGAATGGACCGCTTACCTGCGCAACAAATATAAAGTGGAAATTAATATCCCGGAAACGAATTCAATAAAATGAAAAAAAATGTCATTTGCATATATTTGCTTTCTTTGCTCTTTAGCGCATTTTCATGCGGCGGAGGCGGGACAGCTGACGCCGGCGGAGGGTTGAAACCTATTGTTAGCGTGGGAGACAAAACTCTTTATCAAGCCGATTTGGACGAGGTTTTGCCTGCAGGCTTGTCAGCCGAAGACAGTATAGCCGCCGCCAAGTCTTATATAGATATGTGGATAAACGACCGGTTGATGTATAACAAGGCGCGGCAAAACATTATAAACAAAAACGATATGGACGAGCTGGTGGAAAGTTACAGGAAATCCCTGATAACAAGCTCGTACCAGAAACAGCTGCTACTGGAGCATTTTTCGAAATCCGTTTCGGAAAACGAACTCAAAGCATATTATGAACAGAATAAGGATAAGTTTAAACTGGAAGACAATATAATCAAAGGCCTGTATCTGAAAATCCCCATAGATTCAAAACAATTGGCCAATTTCCAGAAATGGTACAGGCAAGAGACTGACGCGGCTGTAGAGAACATTGAAAAAAACGCCTTGCAAAATGCGGTTGCCTATGAATATTTTTACGATAAATGGGTCGGATTGACGGATGTGCTGGAAAATATGCCTCCGGCTGTCACCGATGAAAAAATATTTTTACAAAAGAATAAAAACCTGGAATTGCGCGACTCTTCTTTTGTCTACCTGTTAAACATCAAAGAATATAAACTGGCGGGGAGCGAAGCTCTGTTCGACTATATAAAAGGGCGGTTGTCCGAAATATATATGGAACAAAAAAAGGCCGGTTATATGAAGCAGGTACAAAAAGATTTATACGAAAAAGCTGTTTCGAACAAGGAAATAAAGTTCTATAACAAATAGAATATAACTTCTTTTTTCCCGTTAAGAGAAAAAAGTAATACATTATCACTATATTTACGCGATTTTTTAATTGAACATACAAATGGTAAAAAAGGCCGGAAAATTTATTTTGTTAGCGATACTGTTAGGCGCTGGGCTTTTATGCAAAGCTCAGGATAATATTATCGACCAGATAATCTGGGTGGTAGGAGATGAAGCCATACTGAAATCGGATGTGGAAAAAGCCCGGCAACTAATGTTGTCGAGGGGTGATCGCATAGAAGGGGATCCTTATTGCCTGATACCCGAACAGCTGGCTGTGCAAAAACTGTTTCTTGATCAGGCCAAGATCGACAGTATAGACGTCCCTGCGGCGGAAGTCTCCAGAGGCGTGACCCGTCAGGAAAATATGGTTATAGCAAACCTGGGTTCCAAAGAAAAGGCGGAGGAATATCTTCAGGCGTCAATGAGTCAATTGCGCGAAGAATGGAGGGAAGAGATACGGAACGGCTACCTGGTATCGGAAGTAAAGAAAAAGCTGATAGGTAAAAAGAGCAGCCTGACCCCGTCGGAAGTAAGAAGATATTATGCCCAATTGCCTCAGGACAGTCTGCCCTATGTGCCGACTACCGTCGAAGTGCAGATAATCACCAACGAACCGGTGGCGCCTCTGGCCGAGACAGATAAAGTAAAAGAACGCCTGAGAGATTTTACCGACAGGGTGAACGCAGGCGAGAGTTTCTCCACACTGGCGATTATGTATTCGGAGGACGGTTCCGCCCCAAACGGGGGAGAAACCGGATTCAACGGCCGCGCCAGCTGGGTCACGGAATTTTCCAATATGGCATTTTCCCTGAACGATCCTAAAAAAGTATCCAATATAGTTGAAACGGAATATGGATTCCATATCATCCAGTTGATTGAACGCAGAGGAGACCTGATAAATGTCCGTCACATCCTGTTGCGCCCGAAAGTGCCGGAAGCGGAATTTGCGAAGGCGATAAACAAGATGGACTCCATTGCCAGGGATATACAACAGGGTAAGTTCACATTCGAAGATGCAACCGTGTTGTCTGTTGACAAAAATACCCGTAAAAACGACGGATTGATGGTAAATAACAGGGAAAGCTCAAATTACGGCACGCCCCGTTTCCTGAAAGAAGAGTTGCCTCCGGCAGTGGCTATTGCCGTGGACAAGTTAAAAGTAGGGGAAGTTTCAGCCCCGTTCAGAATGAAGACGGATAACGGCAAGGAAGTTGTCGCTATCGTAAAACTCAGAAGCCGTACCGAAGGACACGTGGCCAACGTATCGGATGACTATCAGACCCTGAAGGCAATAGTGGAGGCCAAGAAACAGGAGGAAATTCTCAGGAAGTGGCTGCAAACCAAGATCAAGGGAACCTATGTCTTTATAGACGAAAACTGGCGGAACTGTGATTTCCAATATTCGGGATGGCTTAAGGATGTTGCCAGATAAGGAAAAATAAACCGATACAGATAAGACGTGTTTAAAAAACTTATACAATATGCGTTGCAAAGGCATAGAATACCTCTGACGAGCGTTTTGTGCCTCGTTGTTCTTTACGTTTCGGCTCAGACCGCACTGTCGACCCGGCCCCGGCTTGATATAACACAGGTTCCGCAAAAATCGCAAAAACCGCAAGACTCTGTAAAACATCCGTCTACCGCCAGGGGAAATGTGAAAGTAATAGAACTGGTCAAGGCCAAAAGATATAAAAAGAGGCAAAATTTTGAGGCGTCGGTCTGGAAAGACAGCGTTATTTTCTTCCACGACGGGGCTTTCCTCTATTGCGACAGCGCCTATTTTGACGAGAAAAGAAATTCGTTCGAAGCATTCGGCAATGTCCGCATGGAACAAGGGGATACGCTGTTCATGAACGGGAAATACATGCATTATGACGGAAATACGAAATTGCTGAAAGTCCGGGAAAACGTCAATATGGAGCATTTGCCCCAAAACAAGAAGAATCCGGTAACATTGTTTACAGACAGTCTCAATTATGAACGCGGAATAGATATAGGTTATTATTTCGACGGCGGTATGCTTGTGGACTCCCTGAACGAGTTGACCTCTTTCCGGGGACAATATGAACCTAATATCCGCATAGCTACGTTTAAGGATAGCGTGATATTGAAAAATCCCAATTTTACGCTTTATTCCGATAAACTTAAATACAATACGAACGAAAAAATCGCTATTTTCACAACGCCTACCACCATCGTTTCCGACAGTGGAATTATACGTACCAGCAACGGGTGGTACAATACGGAAACAGAGAAATCGCTTCTTCTCGACCAGTCGACGGTAATGAACAAAAAAGGAAACCGTTTTCTCCGGGGCGATTCCATAGTCTACTACAAAACATCGGGATATGGCGAAGTATTCGGAAATATGTTTTTGCAGGATACGGTGAAGAAAGTGATACTGACCGGCAACTACGGCTATTATAACGACCTGGACAACTCTGCTCTGGCAACGGATTCGGCCTGTTGCATCGAATATTCTCAGGGAGACAGCCTCTATATACATGCCGATACGTTAAGGTTGCTGACAATTGTAGACAGCGTGCACATCTCCCCGATAAAACCCGTATCGATGGATCCCGGAATAAATTCGGAGCTTTTGATCCCTGATTTTCCGGCAATTGATTCTTTACATATTATCGACCGTTTCCAAAACGATTCGGCGCGCGTCAGAATGGGGCTTCCGGCCGATACAATGCCGCTTTATACCGTTGCCGCCCTGCAAGCGGCAGACACAGTCAAGGAGTTTCGCATGATCAAGGCTTATTATGGAACGAGGTTCTACCGTTCCGATATGCAAGGCGTATGCGATTCCTTGCAATTCAGCTCCAAAGATTCCATTATTCACATGTATAGAGACCCTGTATTGTGGAATACCAACAGGCAATTGTCGGGCGACACGATAGATATATTTATGAATGACAGCGCCATTGACCGGATGCATGTGAAACAATACAGTTTCTCCATCGAAGAAAAAGACTCTATCCATTTTAACCAGTTGAAGAGCCGTTCGTTGAAAATTTTCTTCGAAGACAAGAAAGTAAAAAGGATCCTGGCCGAAGGCAATGTGGAGACCATTGCTTTTCCCGAAGAGCGCGACGGCTCTCTGAACGGGGTGTTGAACTGGCTTGAGGGCAGTTACCTGCAAGTATTCATGAATACCGGCAAGTTTGAGAAGCTTGTCGTCTGGCCTAAACCGGTAGGCAAAACAACGCCTTTCCATCTGGTGACCGAAGAACAGTTGAGATTAAAAGACTTTTACCTGTACGATTATATAAGGCCGTTGAATAAAGACGATATATTCCGCAAAGCGCCGAAAAAAGCCACGGATGTACGCCCTAAACGTCCGGCTGTTTTTGACAGGGAAGAATAAAACGACAAAGGTTAAATGAGCGATATAATACATCTTTTACCCGATTCCATCGCCAATCAGATTGCGGCGGGAGAGGTCATTCAACGTCCCTCGTCCGTAGTGAAAGAACTAGTCGAAAATGCCATTGATGCGGGAGCCGACAATATACGGTTGATCATCAAGGATGCCGGGCGTACACTGGTTCAGGTCATCGACAATGGCAAAGGCATGTCTGCTACCGACGCGCGTATGGCTTTTGAGCGTCATGCCACATCCAAGATAAAGTCGGCAGACGATTTGTTTGCCCTTCATACAATGGGGTTCCGGGGGGAAGCCCTGCCTTCTATCGCCGCTATTTCGCAGGTGGAAGTGAAAACCCGCAGGGAAGAAGACGAGTTGGGCGTTTTGCTTCAGATATCAGGATCGAGAGTCGAAACCCAGGAATGTATCGCCTGCCCCAAAGGAAGTAATTTCTCGGTGAAGAATATCTTCTTTAATGTTCCCGCACGCCGGAAATTTCTTAAATCGAACGATACGGAACGGCGAAACATACTGACCGAACTCGAACGTATAGCGCTGGTAAATCCGGAAATAGAATTTTCATTTACGGACAATGATATGGAAGTTCTTAAATATCCTGCCTGCAACCTGCGCCAGCGCATTGTAAATGTAGTGGGCAAGAGCTTCAACCAGCAACTTGTATCTATCGACATAGATACTGCGCTGGCAAAAATAAAAGGCTTTGTGGGAAAACCCGAATCGGCGCGCAAGACAAGGGCGTTGCAGTATTTCTTTGTGAATGGACGGTATATGCGGCATCCGTATTTCAACAAGGCGGTGACGACCGCATTTGAACCGTTGATACCGTCGGGAGAGAATCCGAATTACTTTATCTACTTCGAAGTTGAACCCGATAGCATCGACGTAAATATTCATCCGACAAAAACCGAGATAAAGTTTGAAAACGAACAGCCTGTCTGGCAAATACTGTCGGCTGCCGTAAAAGAAGCGCTGGGCAAGTTCAACGAAGCGCCTTCCATTGATTTCGATACCACGGACGCGATTGATATACCAATTTACGACCCGTCGAAGAATGCGAACCAGCCGCGTGTGAATGTGAACCCGTCTTACAATCCCTTCAAAAGTCCCTCGTCGGAATCCGGTTACCGGCGACAAAATGTGGATTGGGAAAAATTTTACGAAGGTTTTGAAAAAGACAAAGGCAGCTCCAATGCGGGTATGGAACAGGACAGTGGCGCGGACATATTCGACCGTCCGTCGGACGCTGAAACGAACAGTCCGGCTGCGAGCGCGGAAATGACTGTTCATTATCAATATAAAAACAAGTACATCCTGACTTCTGTAAAATCGGGTCTGATGCTGATAGATCAACACAGGGCGCATGTCCGTATCCTGTTTGACCGGTTCATAGCCCAAATCCGTCAAAAAAGAGGAACATCGCAACGGGCTTTATTTCCCGAAATTATCGAACTGTCGCCTTCCGAAGCGGCAATGATCCCTTATCTGATGGATGATCTGGAGGCTGTGGGATTCGATTTGAGCCATCTTGGCAACAATGCTTATGCAATAAACGGAACGCCTTCCGAAATCACAAATGTAGACCCTGTGCAGCTTGTTCATAATATGATAGGCCGGAGCGTGGACAGCGGCAGCGACGTGAAAGAAGAAATACAGGAATCCCTTGCCCTGTCGATGGCTAACGCGGCCTCCATCCCTTACGGACACAAGCTATCCGATGAGGAAATGAACAGGATTGCAGGCCAGCTATTCGCGTCTCCCGCACACAAGCATACTCCCGACGGAAAAACAATCGTTTCCATGCTGGAAGACGATGTGATAGAAAAAATGTTCAGATAGAAACTTTTACACTGTTTGTGTTCTGTATCCCGTATCCCGTCTGCTTGTGAACTGTGAATGTATTTTTGTTAAATCAATCGTTGCCACCCTGTTTGGTTCTTGAAAAGTCATTTTTGAAATCAAAAGGAGATTTTATTGAACAAATATTTGTATATTTGTCAACTGCTCTGATTCAGGGCGGGAATCGGTGTTTCATTCAACTTATATCGACTAATAACTATGCAGTATTTAAAATCATCAGTACAGAACGGATTGTATGACCCGTCCTACGAACATGATGCATGTGGAGTAGGGATGACGCTTCATCTGAAAGGCGCCAAATCCCATGCCATTGTTGAGAATGGCCTCCGTGTATTGGAGAACATGACTCACCGTGGAGCGGAAAATGCGGACAACAAGACCGGAGATGGCGCCGGTATTATGTTGCAGATACCGCATGAGTTTATACTACTACAAGGGATACCGGTACCTGAAAAAGGACATTACGGAACAGGTCTCGTTTTTTTGCCTAAAGGCAAAGCGGAAAAAGAGTCCTGTATGATTACCCTCACGCAATATATTGACAGGGAAGGCCTGAAACTTTTGGCTGTACGCGATGTGCCTGTCAATAGCGATATACTCGGGGAAATGGCTCTTTCGAACGAACCTGCCATCAAGCAGATATTTGTTGTGGGCGAAGAGAGTATATCCGGGGAAGATCTGGAGCATAAACTTTATCTCCTCCGTAAAAAAATAGAAAAGGAAATATTCAATTCCGGGATGTTTTCATTGGCTACTAAACGGGCGTTCTATATTGTCAGCCTGTCTACAAAGCGCATTATATATAAAGGAATGCTGTCTTCCGAACAGCTTCGCCATTATTATCCCGATTTGCTGAATCCGCATCTGACAAGCGCCATTGCTTTGGTTCACTCCCGTTTCAGCACCAATACATCCCCGACATGGGATTTGGCGCATCCTTTCCGCATGGTAGCCCACAATGGAGAGATCAACACGATAAAGGGCAACCGCTTGTGGATGGAAGCCCGCGAAAGCGTGTTGAAGTCTGATCTACTCGGAAATATAAACGATTTGTGGCCGATTATACAACCCCGCATGAGCGATAGCGCGTCATTCGACAATGTGCTTGAATTTCTTGTCATGTCGGGCAAATCGCTTCCTCATGCCATGGCTATGATGGTACCCGAATCATGGAACGACAAGAATCCGATTTCAAGCGACCTGAAAGCATTCTATGAATATCATAGCCTGTTTATGGAACCATGGGACGGGCCTGCGACATTATTGTTCTCCGACGGACGGTATGCCGGAGGATTGCTCGACCGAAACGGCCTGCGTCCGGCGCGTTACCTGATGACGCATAACGATATAATGGTCGTTGCTTCCGAAATGGGCGTATTACCGTTCGAACCGTCCGAGATAAAAGAGAAAGGCCGTCTGCGTCCCGGTAAAATGCTGATGGTGGATACCGAAACAGGCACAATAAAATATGACGCCGAGCTGAAAGAAGATCTGGCAAAGGCGTATCCATACCGTGAATGGCTGTCTAAAAACCGCATCTCGCTTGATGATATATCTTCGGGCAGGACTCCTGAATATAACGTGGAGAATTACGTCAAAATGTTGAAGGTTTTCGGCTATCACAAGGAGGATATAGAAAAGATACTCGTTCCGATGGCCGTAGAGGGCAAAGAGCCTACTGCGTCTATGGGTAACGACACGCCCACGGCAATACTGTCAAATAAACCGCAACGCTTGTTTACCTATTTCCGCCAATTGTTTGCGCAGGTAACCAATCCGCCTGTCGACCCTATCCGCGAAGAACTGGTGATGTCTTTGGCCGGATATATAGGCTCGCTCCACAAGAATATACTGGAGCCGATACCGGAGCATACCAAGATGGTGAGGTTATCCAATCCGTTCCTGTCCAACAGGGAGCTGGATTTGCTTGTCCACTTGCAATACAAGGGATTTCAATGTGAAGTATTGCCAATGCTCTTCGACCCGAAACAGGGAGGGGCAGGTTTGGAAAAAGCTATAGACGAGTTGTGCAAAAATGCGGAAAAAGCCGTAGATAAAGGCAATAATTATATCATACTCAGCGACAGGGGCGTGAATGCCGAGCATGCGGCTATACCCTGTCTCTTGGCAGTTTCGGCTGTTCATCATTATCTGATCGAACGCCGCAAGCGCATGCAGATAGATATTGTCGTGGAATCGGCAGAGCCTCGCGAAGTAATGCATTTCGCGCTCTTGTTCGGCTATGGGGCGAATGCCTTGAATCCGTATCTGGCGCTGGCTGTAATAGAAGAATTGGTAAGGAAGGGCGATATACACCTTGATTTCCACACCGCGATGAAGAATTATGTGAAGGCTATAAATAAAGGCTTGTTGAAAACCATGTCGAAGATGGGTATATCTACTTTGAAAAGCTATATAGGCGCGCAGATATTCGAAGCGGTGGGTATAGGGTCAGGCGTTATCGGTAAATATTTCAGCGGTACGACCTCCAAGATCGGGGGTATTGATCTCAATGATATAGCCAGCGATACTCTCGAAGCATACTATGACGCTTTTGAAGATGATTTTACCGACCCTTCATTGATAAGCCAGGGCATATATGCATGGAGACGCAACGGCGAATACCACGCATGGAATCCTGAGACAATAATGAAACTTCAGATGTCGACGCGTTTGGGTAGTTACAGGAAATTCAGGGAGTACACCGAATCGGTGGACAAGAAACAGGAGAAGATATTCTTGCGTGACTTTCTTGATTTCGAAACCGCAAGGAAACCAATAGATATTGCGGAAGTGGAACCTGTTTCCGCCATAACAAAACGTTTTGTGACGGGTGCGATGTCGTTCGGCTCTATCAGCCGTGAAGCGCATGAAGCGATGGCCGTGGCCATGAATGCGATCGGAGGGAAGAGTAATACGGGAGAAGGCGGTGAATTGCCTGAACGTTTTGCCACAAATGCACGCTCGGCTATCAAGCAGGTTGCATCGGGCCGTTTCGGAGTAACGACCGAATATCTGGTAAACGCCGATGAACTTCAAATCAAGATAGCTCAGGGAGCGAAACCGGGAGAAGGCGGCCAGTTGCCGGGATTCAAAGTGGACAAGATCATAGCAAAGACACGTCACTCCATACCGGGAATTTCTTTGATATCCCCGCCGCCGCACCATGACATTTATTCTATTGAGGATTTGGCGCAGTTGATTTTCGATCTCAAGAATGTGAACCCTGTAGCCCGAATAAGCGTAAAACTCGTATCGGAAAGCGGTGTGGGGACAGTCGCCGCCGGAGTAGCGAAAGCAAAAGCCGACCGTATTGTCATCAGCGGCTGCGAAGGCGGGACGGGAGCCAGTCCCGCAAGTTCCATCAAGCATGCCGGACTTCCGTTGGAAATCGGATTGGCAGAGGTGCAACAAACGTTGGTACTGAATAACCTTCGCGGGCAGGTGTATCTGCAAACCGACGGCCAGCTAAAGACAGGGCGCGACATCATTGTTGCCGCCATGTTGGGAGCGGAGGAATTTGGTTTTGCAACGAGCGCGCTTATTGTACTCGGATGTATCATGATGCGCAAGTGCCACTTGAATACATGCCCTGTGGGGGTTGCTACCCAGAACGAAGATCTGCGAAAGAAATTTATCGGGCGTAGCGAATATTTGGTCAATTATTTCAACTTCCTTGCGGAAGAGGTTCGCGAACACCTTGCATCTCTGGGATTCGGATCTCTGGAAGAGATCATAGGGCGCGCCGACCTGTTGAAATATGTGAAAAGCGGCGCGAACAGGAAAGTTGAAAAAATGGACCTGTCACGCTTGATATATTTCCCTGAAGAGGGGAAGGAAAACGCGATTCGCAAAGTGAAGGACCAGGAGCATAAATTGGATGACGTCCTCGACCTGAAACTTGTCACGACTTCGCGATTGGCTATTGACAAGGCTATGCCCGTAGAGATATCCCGGACAATAAGGAATACAAACCGTACGGCAGGAGCTATGCTTTCCGGCGAGATTGCCAGGAAATATGGCAATACAGGGCTTCCGGACGATACCATCCGATGCACTTTCCAGGGTTCTGCCGGACAAAGCTTCGGAGCGTTTCTTGCGCATGGGGTAACATTCAGATTGGAAGGCGACGCCAATGACTATGTGGGTAAGGGCTTGTCGGGTGGTAGAATTATTATAGTTCCGGCGGCGGTGTCGACATTCAAACCCGAAGAGAATATCATAGCAGGTAATACATTGCTCTATGGCGCTACTTCCGGCGAGATATACATTAACGGGCGGGTAGGCGAACGTTTCTGCGTGCGCAACAGCGGTGCGATTGCCGTGGTAGAAGGCGCCGGCGACCACTGCTGCGAATACATGACCGGAGGCCGTACGGTGGTTCTGGGCAAGACCGGGCGTAACTTTGCCGCCGGTATGAGTGGAGGGGTTGCCTATGTATACAACATAGACGGCGACTTCGATTACTATTGCAATATGCAGATGGTTGAACTTTCGCTGATCGAAGATACTTACGACAACAAAGAACTCCGTCAGTTGGTAACCAACCATTACAACTATACAAACAGTCCTCTGGCCAAATATATCCTTGCCAACTGGAATACCGAATCGGAGAAATTTATGAAGGTTACTCCGATCGAGTACAAGAAAGTATTGCAAGATGAAAAACTGGAAGCTATCAAACAGAAAATAGCCCGGGTAGAATTTGATTATTAACACAGCCGCCAGTCGCTAGCTAGCGGCTAATGGCTGACAGCTATAAGAAAATGGGAAATCCAAAAGCATTTTTAACCGTCAAAAGAAAAGAAGCAGGATACCGTCCGGTTCAGGAGCGTATTCTTGATTTTGGTGAAGTCGAGCAAACTCTAAATACGGAAGACAGGCGCGAACAGGCGTCCCGCTGCATGGATTGCGGTATTCCGTTTTGTCACTGGGGATGTCCTCTGGGAAATATAACGCCTGAATTTCAGGAATATATTTATAAAGGAAACTGGAAACTGGCCGCCGAGGTACTGATGCAGACAAACGACTTTCCCGAGTTTACCGGCCGTATTTGCCCTGCGCCTTGCGAGAAGTCGTGTGTATTGTCTATACACCGTGCGCCTGTGACAATCCGGGAGAACGAGGCTTCAGCCCTGGAACATGCCTTTAACGAAGGTTTTATACAACCGCGGATACCTGCACGCCGTACAGGTAAAAAAGTCGCCGTAATCGGCTCGGGACCTTCGGGTTTGGCTGTCGCCAATCAGTTGAACCGGAAAGGCCACGATGTGACGGTATATGAAAAGAACTCCCGCATCGGAGGATTGCTTCGTTTCGGTATACCTGATTTCAAGCTGAACAAGAATATCATAGACCGTCGCCTTAAACTGATGGAATCCGAAGGCGTCGCGTTTATTGTAAACACGGAAATCGGCAAAGATGTGAAGGGCAAGGATATACTGAAAGATTATGACGCCGTCTGCATCGCTATCGGCTCGCAGGTTCCGCGTGATCTTCCTGTAGAAGGGCGCGACCTGAAAGGCGTGTACTATGCAATGGAATACCTTGCGGCGCAAAACAAGATGATAGCAAAAGAGGAAGTTCCGGCCGACCGGATCATTGATGCGGAAGGCAAGCATGTGCTTGTAATTGGCGGCGGCGATACAGGTTCGGATTGTATCGGTACAGCCAATCGCCAGGGTGCCGCCAGTGTGATGCAGATAGAAATTTTACCCAAACCTCCGAAATTGGAGGACATGGATAATCCGTGGCCTACGCCTTTCCCCGTTGTACTAAAAACCTCCTCTTCACATCTTGAAGGCTGTGAACGCCGTTGGTCGTTAAACACAAAACGCTTTATAGGCGAAGAAGGCAGGTTGGTTGCAGTGGAACTGGTTGAGGTAGTCTGGGAGCAGGACGAAAGCGGCAAACATATAATGAAGGAAGCGGGTAAACCCGAAATTCACAAGGTGGATCTTGTTTTCCTTGCTCTTGGTTTCGTTCATCCTGTACAGGAAGGACTGCTGAAAGAGCTTGATATCCGAACGGATGATATTCGCCATAATGTTGTGACAGACAGTAACCGTGCAACCAATGTGGACAGGGTATTCGGAACAGGCGACTGTGTCAGCGGGCAATCATTAGTGGTGACCAGTATCGCTTCGGGACGCGAGACAGCGCGGCATATTGATAGTTATTTAAGGGGGCGGTAACAGGGCAAATGCGTCAAAACAATTCAAATTGTCGCACCTTAAAGAATTTTTTAACGCCAAGAGCGCAAGGTATCGCCAAGGGCGCAGGGAAAAATGCTTTGCGCCCTTTGTGATACGCTTTGTGTTAAATGAATTTGGCCGTTCTTTTTTTCTTGCAGCGCGACAATTTGAATTGAATGCTTTGCGCTCTTTGTGTTATACCGTGCACGTCATGGTTTTGTGCATGGAAGATATATGGTAAAAAAACTCGTTTCCACCTGATTTCAATAAACAAAACAACCTCGTAGAGCTATGGGATCATATAGCCCTCCAACCTCATTACCTTATTGAAAATCAGGAAGAACGTAGCACTGCAAAGGAGATATACGAGCAAGAATACGAAAGATAACAAGGGGTTGCAACCCCTTGTCAATGCACCTGAATTTTATCGGCAAATAATTAATAGCAAAAGAGTTGAGAATAATTAGGTAATGAGGTTTGGCGTTGGGGGTAACTCGCTGCTACTGAGGTTGTTTTGTCAAGAAAATTAGGCGAAAATGAGGTTAAAAACAGTGTCCATCAATGTTTTCTATTTGGAGGTATTCAAATTAAAGGCCTTCGGTCTTTTTTCCTCTTTGTTCGGTTCTTTATCCGAATTCCGACAATTGAATATAAAAAGGCTGAAATACGTAACAGCTTAGTTAGCCGGATTAAATATCTTTGCGGTACATAATCCAAAGATGAATTGATATTTTTTAACTTTAATTTAACATGCAAATATGTTTTCCTGTATGAATAAAACAATAGCGACAACAGGATCAGTACTTCGAAAAACCTTTGCCCGTTTCTTCGGACAGGGTGTTTCTTCTCTGTTCTTTCGGACTTGCATTCCGAAAGTCAATATTATTCGGCCTGGCGCTCCATATAGACAGATTGCAATTGGCGATATGAAAAGCGGCCTCTTTGTTCGGTATCCGTATCGAATTCCGATAATTGAATATAAAAAGGTGGAAATACGCAACAATTCAGTCAGCCGGATTCCATACATTTGCTGGATAAAGGGATCTATGTCGCAAAGCGTCCAAACAATAACAAATAATGTGCAAAAACAACATCACATACTCCATGAATAGAACAATAGCGGTAGCCGGGACAGTACCTCGAAAAACGTTTGCCCGTTTCTTTGGCCAGGGCGTTTTTTCGCTGTTCCGGAACTGTAATGCCGGCGGTACAGGACAATCGGTGGCAGGCGCCTTTTTGC
>JAISSD010000245.1 GCA_031273295.1 Prevotella sp. | reverse complement strand
TACAGGGAGAAATATTTATTAAACGCAACCTTGCGAGCCGATGCCTCTTCCAAATTTACCAAGGGTCACCGCTGGGGATATTTTCCTTCTGTATCTGCGGGTTGGATAGTGACATCCGAGTCGTTTGCCCAACCGGTGACAGCCGTATTGGACTACTTTAAACTGCGCGTCAGTTGGGGGCAGGTGGGCAACCAGAATATTGATGACTTCCAGTATGCGGCACCTATCAAAACGACAACGACCAACTATATTTTCGGCACGCCGGAACTGGGAGCTGAAGCCAACCAGTGGGGCGCGTATCCCGACAGGCTGGCAAATCCGAACTTAAAATGGGAGACCTCCGAACAGACCAATATCGGTTTCGATGCGCACCTGCTGAACAAGCTGAAAAGGTATTGACTTACTTGTCATTGCCTGTTGAATTTTCCGAAATAGTCATCAATTTCCGTTCGCAATTCGACACCTGCTTTTTCAAAACAGTCGAGTAATTCAGTGTATGTGCCTTCACCCCCGAGAAAGTCCCAAAATTCTTCGGCTACTTTGAGTTCGTACTCAAGATCGAGCATTCCGCGCATTGTCCAACGATTATATGGCTGCGGTTTGTAAGGATTATAAGGTATGGCTATCAATGTTTGAACGTTCGCTGTCGGGTTAATAGCAAGTGTGGTGGCACCCATGCTAAAAGTAATTCTTTCAAACCGGCTGCATTAGGTTTAGCCGTTTTCGTTTTTCCTGTTTGGAACAGCTGTATCTCTCCTGTTTTTGTTTAGAGTGGAAACCGAAGAGAGATTGCCCATAAGCGTTGGATAGCCCAAACCATTGACTAAAACTTATCGGATTTGAAATTTTTTGTTCTTCTGTGGGTATCATTTCTGGTGATATAACCATTATCCCCGTCGAAAACTCCCCGAAACAGCCGCCTGTTCCGGTTCGTCATTCAACAGTTGCATATTCAAACCATCTGGTGATTCATTTTAATTCAAAGGTGTTTGATAAAGCATGATCAATTCCCAGGAATTCTTTACAGATACGTTCTTTGTATTCGTATCCGAGTTTATTAATTTCCTCGATAAAGAGTTGGTAAGTACCTGCGCCGCCGATAAAATGCCGGAATTCATCGCCAATCATAACGACCTTATCGTTTTTCATATCAAACCATCGGAAGGGGAAACGCTATCTGAGTGGTAGTCGTTTCGAAATATCCGCCTGTTTCTGCAGTCAACTCAATTGATTTTCTCTTTCAAAAAGGTTGTCAAACCAGCAATCGATGCTAACCCAGAACGACTCCATCATTGGCTCGCTTTGCAGCTTGTGTGCGATATGACATAAATCTTCATCATCAAGATTTTCGATATACTTCAATGCTTTTACTTTTTGTTCTTCGGAGATTTTTCCTTTGTATTCGTGTTCCAGATAGCCGGACAAATCTTCTCTCATTAAAACGACACAGGGATATCGCTGTAACTCACTTTTTATCTGAAGAGTGTTTTTGCGTTGAAACTCCTCGTTCATTTGGCTCAACATGTACAGAACTGTTTCTCTAAAATTAACCATGTCTTTTTCCTGAATTAAATTGAACTAATTTTTCCCAATCGATATCACCGTTTTCCCGGCAGAATTCATTAGAGAATTGTTTGGTGAATTTGTTTATTATTTGGCAATACAATTGTTGGAATTCATCATTTTTTTCGCGTGCTTTAGTGCCGAGTGGTTCGATAATTTCCAGATATAAATTTTCGTTACCCGAAATAAAAGTCCAGAACTCCTGCCCGCAATATTTGAAATAATCACCTTTGTCTGTTTTGTTTTCGACTCCATAGCAACATCCATTGACAGCCACGACTTGGAGTTGAGAATTGCTTGTTCTCAAAGTTTTTTTGGCAGTCTTAAAATCAGCAGTCAATTTTTCGACCTGCCTGCTGTTACCCCAATTTTTACTTGACTTTATGGTGACGATGTATCGAATGCCTTCTTTGTCAAATTCCAGGTCTATGCTTGGGATGCCCGATTTCCGACCGTTATAAACTTTTTGATTAACAAAAATAGCCAAACCTTCGAGCCAGTTTCCAAAAATAGTTTCCTCATTGGATGAAATATGCGCCTCTACGATCCCCCGCACAATTTGTTCTGATGTTTCCGTGTGTTTGGCTTTAAACAGATAGGGATTTTTTCGTTTCAGCACATTAGAGAGTTTCAATTTGTGCAACCTTTCCAACCGTTTTTCATGGAACACGGCGATATGATCTTCCACATATTGTGTAACCTCTTGCATATCTAACTTATTCATAGTCCTATTTTTTTATCGAATAATGTTTTTTGATTATCCAGTTCGTCTTTGATCATGTTGTAATATGCAGGCATTACTTCAATGCCTATGGAATTTCTGCCCATTTTATGTGCGACTTTTAGTGTTGTACCTGATCCTGCGAACGGATCTAAGACGAGATCGTTTTCCTGTGTAAAAAGTTTAATAAACCATTCCGGCAGGGCATCAGGGAAGGCTGCGCTGTGATTTTTGTTATTGCATTCGGTTGGTAGATGTAGCACATTTGTTGGATAGACGGTGTTTTTACCCAACCAGTTAGAGATATTTTTACCGAACCCGCTTCCATTTTTAGCATTATCTCTTGTTTTATCTGTTTCGCTCAAATTTTTAAGTCTGTCATTCGCCCAATCGCCGATAGGGACTTTCACGGCATCCTGATACATGTTAAATTGCTTTGTTTTATTGAATTGTAATAATCTTTCCCACGCATCACGAAACCGGTTGGGCCATTTTCCGGGATACGAATTCTTTTTGTGCCAGACGAATTCTTCAGTCCAGAGCCATCCTTGTTTGCGCATAGCCAGGATTAATTCCAGCACGTAAGTATGTCTTTCTCCGTTTTCTGCTTTTTCCTTGATATTGAGGATGAATGTGCCATCAGGTTTTAGCACGCGTAAGAGTTCTTTTGAGATGGGTAAAAACCATTCGACATATTCTTCTGGACTGACACCTCCGTAGGTATTTTTTCTACGGTCGGCATAGGGGGGTGAAGTAACCACTAAATCGATGCAGTTATCTGGATACTCTTTTAGTATATCTTTGCTGTCTCCAAGTCGAATATCAGTTGTTATTTTGGGCCACTCCCTGACATTGGCATTTTTCGAGCCATTATAGAACCGGTAATAGTTCTTCAAGTCTGCCTGCGCTACCTGCGTGATGCCGTTTATTTCGACATGACCGGTATCCCGTTCGCTGTCATCTTTTATAGTCATCAACCTGTTTGTCATACTGATCTTCTTTAAATTTCAGACTGCAAAGGTACGGAAATTTGCGACAGTCCGGCATTTTTTTACCGAAATACGCCTGCGATTTCAAACTGCATCCTATAATTGTCGGATATTTTTATGGGTGGTTCATCCTGAAATCTACATTTGTTTGCTAACTCTTTGCATGTTTCTAATCCGACGTGATAAAAATTAGCTCCGTCGATCTTCGCTTTGCATTTGGAACTTGAATTTGCACGGATTGTATGCAATCTACCCACTGAAAAGTTTTTTTCTACCCGGATTGTGTACATTCCACCCCTTCAAAAAAGTTTTTTCACCCCAGATTGCCTACAATCTACCCATCGAAAAAGTTTTTTTGCCCTGGAATGTGTACAATCTACCTCCTAAAAAAGTTTTTTCAACCCAGATTGTGTACATTCTACCCATCGAAAAAGTTTTTTTGCTCCAGATTGTATGCAATCTACCCCTTCAAAAAGTTTTTTTATGCTGGAATGCTTGCAATCTACTTCTAAAAAATTTTTTTTCATGCTGGGATGTATGTCTACCCTTATGGTATTGGTTGTTAAACGTCACTGTTGGTATAGGAAAGTGGAATGCCCATCGCTCCCCCCCCCCGTCATTCTGAGCGTGGAGCGAAGAATCGCCAATATAAGCTATGGTATCCTTGTTAATAGGATACAGTGCGTTATAGATGGTATCCTTGTTGATAGGATACAGTGCGTTATAGGTTGCGTAACATCACAGATAGGATTTATGTATTTAACGTGGCAGTCCGCCATTCTCCGCAGGCTGCCTCATTTACACTTTTAGTTATGAGGACTGTTTTCATTTATTTGCTTGCTTATACACAGTTGTTATTGAGTGGTTGTTCTTTTGGTGAATCCAAAGAGGAAGCGGAGTTGGTTGTTTCGACCGGTTTGCTTTCCTTTGGGAGCGACGGGGATACAAAGACTTTTCACATAAAGACGAATGCCAGAGCGGTCATTTCCTCGACGGCGACTTGGTGTACGGTTGCTTTTAATCAGTCGGATCTACCGTCCTTGTTTCCTGTATTTGTTACTGTAAGCGAGAACATGGATTTGACGGAGCGAAGCACCCAAATCCGGATTACCGTGGAGCATCTTAGTGCTGCGGTGGAAATCAGCCAGAAAGAGGCGACCCTGCCTGCGCCTCCACCATTTTTGGAGGAAGATCCTGTGCTGCCGGAATTTATTCTTCCCGACCAAACCGGGATGACGCGTGATGCTTTTGATTTATCCATTCAAATGGGGATAGGTTGGAACCTTGGCAATGCGCTCGAAGCATGTAGCCTTACATCTGCCGGCGAGACGTTGTGGGGGAATCCTCGGACTACGAAACGTTTGATTGATTCTGTCCAAGCTGCCGGTTTTAGTACTGTTCGGATACCCTGTGCATGGAGTGGCTACATGGAGGATACTGTTGTATTCAAGAT
>JAISSD010000097.1 GCA_031273295.1 Prevotella sp. | reverse complement strand
TTCGTAACAAAGGTATTTTGTTTGCCCGGATAATCGGTTACGTATTTCCGCCTTTTTATATTCAATTGTCGGAATTCGGAACAGAGACCGAACAAAGAGGCCGTTTTCTATATCGCCGCCTGCAATCTGTCTATATGGAGTGCAAGGCCGAATAATATTGACGTTCGGAAGGCAAGGCCGAAAGAACGGGAAAAAAGCGCCCTGTCCGAAGAAACGGGTAAACGTTTTTCGAAGCACTGTCTCGGCTACCGCTATTGTTCTATTCATGGAGTATGTGATGTTGTTTTTGCGCATTAATTGTTATTGTTTGGTCGCTCTGCAATAATCTATTCCCTATCCAACAAAAGTATTTAATCCGACCGAATGGTCTATTACGTATTTCCGCCTTTTTATATTCAATTGTCGGAATCCGATACGGATACCGGACAAAGAGGCCGTTTTTCATATCGCCGCTTGCAATCTGTCTATACGGAGCACAAGGCCGAATAATATTGACTTTCGGAAGGCAAGGCCGAAAGAACAGCGAAGAAACGCCCTGTCCGAAGAAACGGGCAAACGTTTTTCGATGTACTGATCCTGTTGCCGATATTGTTTTATGCATGGAGTATGTGATAATGTTTTTACGCATTCTTTGTTATTGTTTGGACGCTTTGCAACATAGAACCCTCTGCCCAGCAAATGTATTGAATCCGTCTGAATGAATTGTTGCATATTTCCGCCTTTCTATATTCAATTATCGGAATTCGATACGGAAACCGAACAAAGAGGCTGTTTTTTATACCGCGCAGGACATGATTTTGCGCATGAAAAATATATGGTAAAAACCTCATTTCCACCTAATTTTTCCAACAAAACAACCTCAGTAGAGAGCAATGGAATATCATACACCCCCCCCAACCTCATTACATCATTAAAAAAATAAAGTTTTCTATCAACATTCTACCCTTGACAGGACAGGGTCGTTGCATTGCCCATCCGGTCAGGAACGGAATTCGAATAAATGTTCCGTTTATTTTTGTACAGTTCCTTGAATTTTATCATCGAACAATTAACAGGAAAAGAGTTGAAAGACAATGTAATGAGGTTGGGTGTTCGGGGTAACTCACTTGGCTCTACCGAGGTTGTCTTGTCAAGAAAATCAGGTAGAAATGAGGTTAAAGACAGTGTTCGCCCGAACCGGACTATTCGTGTTTGTTATATCGGAGGATGCAAAACTCATCGTCCATGATCTGCATTCATCCGTTCAATCCGCGTCGTCATTTTATCTGTTATAAATTATTTATTTCTCATGCCTATGCAACTTTTGCCTGTCAGTTTTTAATTGGCAAATAAAAATAATAACTTTGTGTTATGAATTTAAAATGTTACGGATATGGATAGAGATGTTTTATATATAGAGAAAGCAAAATTGATAGAATCTATTGTTGATATTAAAGATATAGATGTAATCAAAAAAGTCCGGTCATTCATAAAAAGTTCTATCCCCTGTCCTGCTGTTATGACAGTAGAAGAATTAAGACTGGAAGTAATAAAGGCAACCGAACAACTGGAGAGCGGAAAAGGAACCGGCCATGAAGACTTTGTTAAAGAAATGAAATCATGGTTGTAAACTGGTCTGATGAAGCGAACCTTAGGGTTCGGCAAATTTTCGAATACTATAAACAAAAAAGTTACAAGGCAGCCTCAAAACTCGTTTTTGATATTGAAAATTGCAGGAAATTCATTAAGCAAATTTCCTCAAATGGCTGCGATAGACCCCAATCCTTTCAGATTTGCCGAAAACATATAGGGCGTTAGTCGTTAGAGATAGTTATAAGATAATATACTATATTCAGAACTCCAATACTATCGCAAATTAAAAAACAATAGCAAACAAAATGATCCGCGTCGGATTACGATACACGACAGCCAATAATCAGTTGTTTATAATTCGCAAATTTGCGCGGTAACGCATAAATACCGGCATGATTAATTTACGAATAAATGCGGTTTTACAGGCTTTTAAAACCCTTGGTATTGGAGTTCTGATATTGATGAAGAAAAAGAAATTATTAATATTGTTACTGTCTGGGATTGTAGGCAAGACGATGAAAAATTGAGAAAGGACGCTATCTAATTTTGTATCTTTGATACGGTCCCCGGTTGTGAATGATGTGTCCGTAACAGTTGCGCTACCGGAATTTTTTTGTTGAACGCGTCCATCCCAATGTTTTTACCCCGCAAATATATTGCCGGTATCGTTTTAAAACCATTGTATCACCGCAGTTTGGACGAACTTGTGTGTTCGCCCAAACCGGTTTGTTCACGTTTATCATCGGGGAGCGCGCAATACCCAAAGAAATGTATGTGCACGCATTTTCTCACAGCATCTTTCCTGAAGAAGCTTTTCCGGCGTCTTTTTACAGTTTGTAAACAACAGGCAGAGTAAAATAAACATCCACGGCTTTTCCGTTTTGTTTTCCGGGAGTCCATGCCGGCATGGCTTGAACTACACGTACGGCTTCCCTGTCCATCTCGGAGTCGACGCTTCTTATTATTTCCACATCGGATATTTCGCCTGTACTCTTTACCACGAAACGGAGAGTAACGCGCCCCTGTATCTCCGATTCCCGAGCTGCAGGCGGATATTTCAGATTATCATTGATAAATCTGTACATGGCGGTTTCACCTCCGGGAAACGACGGCATTTGTTCCACTGCCACAAAAGCTTTTTTATCTTTACTTTTATTAGACCCGTATCCAACCGCACCTACCGTCTTTTCATCCTTTGTGTTGGATTTTGGCGACGCTTTCTTCCCGTCTGTCAGTTTGAATACAACAGGCAGGGTAAAATAAACATCCACGGCTTTTCCGTTTTGTTTTCCGGGAGTCCATGCCGGCATGGCTTGAACTACACGTACGGCTTCCCTGTCCATCTCGGGGTCAACGCCTCTTATTATTTCCACATCGGATATTTTGCCTGTACTCTTCACCACGAAACAGAGAATAACGCGCCCCTGTATCCCCGATTCTTGAGCCGCAGGCGGATATTTCAGATTATCATAGATGAATTTGTACAAGGCGGTTTCGCCTCCGGGAAACGACGGCATTTGTTCCACTGTCCGATAGGCGTCTCCTTTCTTTTGCGGCGCCTGGTTGCCCTCCGTCGCAATGGAAATTTCTGCTATCGAAAAATCCTCGAAAGAGGCTGTCGCCTGTACCGCGTTGCCTAATAGCAATACTGCGCCTACAGGAATAACCAACAGGTATTTTATGGATGTAAACAGTGAACTTTTCTTTTTATTCATCATCATAATACGTTTTTTGAGTTGTGAAACATTGAAATTATTAATAAACGGCATACCTTTACTTTTAGTTGAAACTTGTAATAATATATACTGGTATTCTTGAGAATCGAATCCCGACAGCAGTACTCCTTTATCCGCCAGATATTCGAGATTCAACTTCATTTCTTTTCTCAGTAGCCATGCAAACGGATTCCACCAAAAGCAAATGCATAAAATTTCCGACAGTACAACATCAATGGAATGATATTGATACACATGAACTTGCTCGTGCGCAATTATCTCGGCCAATTCTTTCGGGCTATGCGCTTCCGGATCAATAAAGATCCAGTTAAAGAATGAAAACGGAGATATCCGCCTGTCTTTTACTTTTACAATACGATGGGTCGACAGTCTTTCCGATCCATTAACCGCTCTCAGTTTTACCAGGCTGAATAACCGCACAATAAATTTGACTGCGTAAAAGGCGGACACTACTGAAAATAGAGCCAATGCAATAGTTTGCATGCTTGTTTCCGTTCTCTGTGAGGCCTCCGCGTCTTCCCATCCCGTCGCTTCCATATCCGGCAACCAATAAAAAGGGATTTGGACAGGCGCGTCGTCCGTAGCAGGTATTTCTATTGTAATTACAGGAAACAGCAACGAGAAAAACAGTGCAAACAGGAAGTAGATCCGCCTTAATTTTAAGAATGTGTCTTTTTTCAGGCAAAGCATATACAGTACATGGAATAATGCCAGGGCAACCGACGCTTTGATCAGATATGCAAGAATTGTGTTATCCATGACTGTCCCGTATTAGCGTTAACTTCTCCCCTTTTCTATCATCTTCATTATTTCCTGTAATTCCGCCCGGGATATCTTTTCTTCTTTCACAAAGAAAGAAACAAGTTCTTTGTATGAGTTATCGAAATGACTCTTCACCACATTCGATATAAATACCTTCCTGTATTCGTCTTCTTTGATTTTTGGGCTATACACCCATACATTGCCGTATTTCTTCGAATTCAGAAACCCTTTCTGAACCAGATTGCGGACAATAGAGGCTATGGTTGTGTACGGCGGTTTAGGGTCTTCCATACTGTTTAAGATATCCTTTATCACGCATTCTTTGAGTTGCCAGATGCACAGCATGACCGATTCTTCCTGATGAGTAAGTTTTTCCATAAGAGATGTTTTAAATTGTAAAATTATTATTTCGACGTAAATGTACGAATATTTTTTTATAAACAAAATATTTGGTTGTATTTTTTTATATTCGGAATGTCAAAATGTATTTTCGGTTGCGGGTTCCATGTCTCCTTTAAAAAAACAAATTGATCACGTGAAATAATAAATTACCGTTTAAACAAGGGAAGCGTGCATTATAAATCTCTGCAAAGAAAAAAGGAATTTATCTTTTTATTTTTCAAAAGTGGACAGGAAATGTTGTCTTTTCACACTCCATCCCCTTAATTCTTAAAAACTTTACGTACCTTTGTTCGATTTTTAAGAAGTTTAGAAAAAAATATTTATGATGAATCCGATTACAAAGAGTATCGATTTAGGTGATGGAAGGACTATCACCCTTGAAACCGGTAAATTGGCCAAACAAGCGGATGGATCTGTAGTACTTCGTATGGGTAATACCATAATGCTGGCTACAGTTTGCGCCGCCAAAGACGCCAAGCCGGATGTTGATTTCATGCCGTTACAGGTGGAGTATAAAGAAAAATTTGCCGCATACGGTCGTTTCCCCGGCGGTTTTCTCCGCAGGGAAGGGCGTGCGTCAGACTATGAAATATTGGTTTGCCGTTTGGTAGACCGTGCGCTTCGTCCGTTATTTCCGGATGATTATCATGCGGAAGTATTTGTAAATATCATATTGTTTTCTTCCGACGGAGTAGATATGCCGGATGCTTTGGCCGGACTCGCGGCATCTTCTGCGCTTGCGGTTTCCGATGTTCCGTTCAACGGTCCTATTTCGGAAGTAAGGGTTGCGCGCGTCGACGGGCAATTTATCCTTAATCCGACCTTCGCTCAAATCGAGCAAGCCGACATGGATATCATGGTAGGCGCCACCATCGATAACATCATGATGGTAGAGGGGGAATTTAAAGAAGTTTCGGAAGCTGAAATGCTGGAAGCCATCAAAGTAGCCCACGAAGCTATCAAGGTGCAATGCCAGGTACAGATAGAACTGATGGAAGCCGCAGGTAAAACATTAAAACGGGAATACAGCCATGAAGTAAACGATGAAGCCCTGCGCGAAGATCTATGGGCTAAATGTTACGACAAAGCTTATGCCGTAGCCGCGTCTGCCAACACAAACAAACATGAGCGCGCAAACAATTTCGCCGCTATTGTGGAAGAGTACAAGGCAGGATTGCCGGAAGAAGAATTGGCGGAAAAAGAAGCCTTGATCTCCCGTTATTATCACGATGTGGAAAAAGAAGCGATGCGCCGTTCCATCCTCGACGAAGGCAAACGCCTCGACGGACGTACGACTACTGAAATCCGTCCTATATGGAGCGAGGTAGACTACCTGCCGGGCGCGCATGGTTCCGCTATCTTTACCCGTGGCGAAACCCAGTCTCTGACGACAGTCACTTTAGGCACCAAGCTGGATGAGAAAATCATTGACGATGTGCTTAATAACGGAAAAGAAAGATTCCTTTTGCATTATAACTTCCCTCCGTTCTCTACTGGAGACGCCCGTCCTCAACGGGGAGTAGGCCGCCGTGAGATAGGACATGGAAACCTTGCTCACAGAGCGCTGAAACCGATGATCCCGGCTAATTATCCGTATGTTATCCGCGTAGTGTCGGACATTCTGGAATCGAACGGTTCGTCGTCAATGGCTACTGTTTGTGCCGGAACGCTTGCCCTGATGGATGCCGGCGTGCAAATAAAGAAACCGGTAACGGGCATAGCAATGGGACTTATCTCCGAAAAGAAAGGTGCAAACTTCGCAGTGCTTTCCGATATACTTGGAGACGAAGACCACTTGGGAGATATGGACTTTAAGGTATGCGGCACAAAAGACGGTATCACTGCTACGCAGATGGATATAAAAGTAGACGGATTGTCGTACGGGATACTTGAAAAAGCATTGAACCAGGCGCGTGAAGGACGTTTGCACATCATGGACAAGATACTTGATACACTTGCGGAACCGCGTCCGGACTTCAAGGAAAACGCTCCGCGTATCGAGGTTATTATTATCAACAAGGAGTTCATAGGCGCTGTTATCGGCCCTGGCGGCAAAATTATTCAAGGTATTCAGGAAGAAACCGGCGCAGTTGTTTCCATAGAGGAAATCGACGGTTACGGTCGCGTAGAAATATCGGCTACCAACAAGACTTCCATAGAAGCCGCCGTAGCCAGGATCAAGGGTATTGTTACCGTTCCCGAAGTAGGCGAAATATACATAGCCAAAGTGCGTTCGGTAATGCCTTATGGAGCGTTCTGCGAATTCCTTCCGGGTAAAGACGGCCTTTTGCACATATCGGAAATCTCTTGGGAACGTATAGAAGACATGGAGAAAGCCGACCTGAAAGAAGGAGACGAGGTAGAGGTAAAACTAATCGACATAGATCCCAAGACAGGCAAATTCAAACTGTCGCGCAAAGTGTTGCTTCCCCGTCCTCCAAGACCGGAAAGACCGGTTCAGAAAAATAATGATAGAAATAATTAGTCTGTTTACCATGGATACGGGCATGCAAAAGTTGCGCAAAGAGCATGAAACAACGTTCGGCGGAGAATATGCTGCAAGTTTCTTGTGAGTGTTAAAAAACAAATTATATACGCATGAAAAATAAGGGCGGCTTTCAAGAGCCTCCTTTATTTTTTTTCCCGCCGCTTATCCTTTTAAACCGTTCTGTCGTCGTTACTACACTGGCCACATACTTGATTGTTTCTCCTCCTCTGAAATATCCGCTTTTGCAGACAGGGTCGTTGTAATATTCGGGTAAACTCTTCATTTCCAGGTATTTTTGCACGTTTCCTTCCCATATACAGGGATTGGCGCCATATTTTTCGGCAAGGGCCTGTGCGTCATTGACGTGCCCGTTTCCGGCATTATAGGCGGCAAGTATAAACTTTTTGCGCTCCTGTACATCGTCCACCTTCCGGAAAATTTTATCGAGCCTGTCCAACAATTCAACTGCCGCGCCAATACTAAGATCCGGATTCATACGGTCATTGCCGGTCAATCCGAGCGAGGCCGCTGTACGGGACATCAGCCCCATGATACCCGCGGCGCCCGCCCACGAGGTCAGGTTATTCATGAAACGGGATTCATGATAGCAAATAGCCGCCAGGAACTGCCATTCATATTTTGTATCTTTTGCATGCTTCCTGAATAAATCGTCATAGACGGAAATCGCTCCTTTAGGCAGGTTTTTGGGCGCTACATAATCGCCGTAAAAAAACTGTTTGCTCAACTCAAAGTATTTCTTTGTGATGTCTCTGTAAACAGGAGTGTTGTCGTTCTCGGCAAACCATTTATCGAGAGCGTTTGCCAGGCCCGGCCTGTCTTTTCGTACCGCCCATGAAGCCCGTTGTTCGAAACTTATCTGTAATGAGATATCAATATTTCTGAAATAAGTGCGGTTCAACCTGGCAATGTATTCGTCACAGACAGTATATCTGATTTTACCCGACGACACCATCTCTATCAAATCCTCGCTGGTGATGGTATCTTCACTGACTTTATGTATCCTGATACCTCCGCCCAACTCCGAATCGAGATTAAGAAGGCGCTGGTGATATTTGGTATCTCTTTCCACATACACTTCCTTGCCTATAAGACCTGTCACGTCTTTGACGATAGTATCTCCTTTATTGGCCCGCTGGACAAGCGCCTGACGGGTGGTTTGCCGTAATCCGCAATATAAAACGGAATCTTTCAGTTCATTTTGTACAGGCGCCGCGTAAGCGACGAGATCTCCTTCTCCTCTTTTCAGCATCTCGATCAGCCGGGTAGCGTTTTCCGCCACTTTTACATTCAATGTCAACCCGTGATGATTACAAAAATCCTGAGCCAGATCGTAATCATAGCCCATCTGTTCTTCCCTGTAAATAAAGTATGAGGTAGAACTGTTTAGCGTGATAATGGTCAGTTCGCCTTTTTCTTTTATCTGCTTAAAGTCGCGGGCCGGCCATTCCTGCTTTTTCTTGCAGGAGAAAAGAAAGCAGAAAGAAAGCAGCAGGCAGGCGATAAAGTTGTACTTCATGGCGTATCCCTGTTTTAATGCATTGTGAATACTGTTTTGTTCCAATGCCCTTTACTTCCCGGTGATCCGAATGGTATTGGACGTCAGAATTTAAAATTGCCGGTAATTATATTTTCCACTCCGGCGTTATATTCTGCGATTATATTTCTTATCGCATCTCCGGCTGTTGGCAAGTCGTCCGTCAACGCGCTTATTTGCCCTATTTCCAGTTCTCCTTCCACCAGGTTTCCTTCAAATATTCCCTTCTTTGAACGCCCGCGTCCGAGTAACTCCCGTAACTCTTCCGCCGGCGCTCCCCTGTCTTCGGCTTCCTGCACTGCTTTGCAGAAGTCATTTTTTACCATGCGGGTAGGGCTGAGTTTTTTCAGCGTCAGGACGGTATCGCCTTCTTTCAGTCCGATACACAATTCTTTAAATTCCCGCGACGCAGAACTTTCCTGTGTCAGGGCAAAGCGCGTACCCATTTGTATTCCCTCCGCACCCAAAGCAAATGCGGCCAGCATTCCGTTGCCTGTGCCGACGCCTCCCGCCGCTATAAGCGGAATGGATATACTTTTTCTCACCTGAGGTATAAGCGCCATGGTAGACGTTTCTTCTCGTCCGTTGTGCCCTCCGGCTTCGAATCCTTCGGCCACAACTGCATCCACTCCGGCTTCCTGACACTTTACGGCAAATCTGGAACTGGAAACCACATGGGTGACAATGATACCGTTATCCTGTAATTTTTTAGTCCAAAGTTTCGGGTTACCTGCCGAGGTGAATACAATTTTTACGCCTTCGGAAATAATAATATCCATTATCGTATCTATTTCAGGGTACATCAACGGGACATTTACGCCAAAGGGTTTATCGGTTGCGGCTTTGCATTTCAGGATGTGTTCGCGAAGCGTTTCGGGATGCATCGAACCGGCTCCCATAAGCCCGAGTCCGCCCGCGTTACTTACAGCCGACGCCAGTCTCCAGCCGCTACACCATACCATACCTCCCGAAATAATCGGGAATTTAATTCCAAATAAAGAAGTTATTCTGTTCATCGTTATTTAATTTTCAGTTATACTTTTTCAGACGTCCGCCTTCTCCTTGTCCATTCCGGACAGGGGAGATACAGAGTATATTTTCACAAAAGATCCGACAATTGGCAATCAATTGGTAATCGACGAGGCGAAAGCAAGTCAAACTTGATACATTTTTCATACATTTATTCATCATTTATCGCTAATAACCGACAGCTTGTAATTACAGATAAAGTTTCCGGGGAATGTTTCTGTATTTAGCCTGTCAAAATTCTCTTAATCCTGAAACCTTGTGTCTGCTTAATATTTCCAATCGTACATCCCTGTTTGCCACAACTCCGTTTGTAGCCAAAGCCTGTTCCACGGTTTTGAATGCTATTTCGGGATGATTGTTGTTCTGGCTGAGATGGCAAAGCCAGATGTTTTGAAGCTTTTCATTGTAGATGCTTGCTATGAATTCAGCTGAAAGGCGGTTGCTCAGGTGTCCCATGCCGTTTCGTATACGTTCTTTCAGGTAATGGGGGTATTTTCCGGACTGAAGCAAGTGCTCGTCGTAATTGGCCTCTATCACCAAATGGTTGGCTTTACGGGCATAATCCCGTATCTTGTCTGTAATACGGCCTATATCCGTCACAAGGGCAAAGGCTTGTTTATCAAACTCGATATAGTATCCTACGTTTTCGATACTGTCATGCGGCACGTCGAAAGCTGTTATATTAAATTCATTGATTGAGAATGACACTTCTTTTTCAATAACCCTTTTCGATTGATGCAGACCGGCTTGTATTACCTTGTTGCGTTGAATGCCTTCGTGTACGGTATCGGTCGCATAAATCGGGATATTGTACTTGTCTCCGAAGCATCCGACCGTTTTGACGTGGTCCGTATGGTCGTGAGTGATAAGTATCGCCTTTATCTTTTCAAAAGCCACTCCGTATTCCCGCAAGGCTTTCGTCACATTACGGATACCTATTCCCGCGTCAATCAGCATGCCGTTTTCGTTGGTTCCCAGATAGTAGCAGTTTCCGCTGCTGCCGCTGCCCAGACAGAAAAACTTATATTTGTATTGTGTGAGTAGATCGTATTGCATAGTTTGCAAAGGTAAAAAGTATCCGTAAAAAAGAGTTGTTCATAAAGTTAAAATTGCTTTTGCTCCGGCGATTTGCAATTCACATTTCATTTTTCCATCTCCTTTTTTTGGGTAGGCAGGGAGGGACTTTTTCACTTGTTTTATTCTTCGACACAACGCCGGCATGCGCCATCTCATTGCCGGCGATTCCGAAGCGGCGTCTGTTTCGGTCAAACGCCGACAGACGTCCCTTTTCCCGCTACCGGCGTGTTGTCGAGAGTCAATGTATCGTTACCCGACGCTTGATTTCCATAAGTCAATTGCAGGGCAACTGTTTGGGAAATTCATTCCGTAAATGCTCCCCGACATAAAACAGACGATGAATATTTATGACAGTACCCTAAATAAAAACGGCCATTCAACAAGTATGAAGAATAACCGTCTCATATAAATTCATTTTATTGAATTGGAAATAGTTATAGCTTTATTCCTTATTCTTTCAGAAACAGTATTTTTCACTGCTGAATTTTCATAAAAGAATTTAACACTAAAAGAATTTGACCCTAATTGAATTTTAGGATTGTATCCCGATTCAGAAATTTCATATTTTTTTGTTTTCATATCAGTTCTCATGTTTCCAACCTTCAAAAGTTCTATTATCACTAAGATTTATTTGAGGTTCCATACTTGGCGCCGGCATAAATGTCTGTTTTATCAATTCTCCTTCACTCAGAAAGACATCAGTACCATTACTCAATGATTCAATCAGCACTCTTCTGAATGAATATGGATAATTATCAGCTCCATTCAATATAATAGCTGGATTGTATGAATTTTCCAATTCCAGTTCTTTGCTTATATTATCAAAGATACCTTTTATTATTGTATATAAAGCTGTTGACGGTTTTTCAATAGGAAGTCCTAAACTTTCAGCAGCTTCTTTTCTTCGGATTGAATAATCATGGCTACCCGATTCACTACAAAGGAACTTTATTATCGCGTCTTCTTTTTCCATTTCAAGATGTGTAACTACTCAGGTACTGAAAAAGGTTCGATAATTATTAAATATTACGGAATGATTATTAAATTTGCATTATGAAAGAGAATGAACCCGTATCGTGTCCGGAATGTGAGCGGATGAAGC
>JAISSD010000048.1 GCA_031273295.1 Prevotella sp. | reverse complement strand
GCAAACGCGGAAGGCGTCTCTCCAAATTCTTTCTTAAATGCGCTCGTAAAATACGACAGGCTTTTGATACCTATTTGTTCCATTACCTGCGACATGGACATATCCTGTTCAATAATCATGCGGGCGGCTCTTTTCAATTTGTGGTTAAAAACGAATTTGACAGCCGATTGTCCCGTAAGCATTTTCAGTTTTGAATAAAATTTGCTTTGACTCATTGATAACTCGGAAGATATGTAGCTAATATCTATATCCGACCGGTTAAGATTTGCATCAATAATCTCTATCACCTTTTTCAAAAATGTATTGTCCTGATTATTAGCGGATAGTTCCGTACTGTCAACATAGTAATTCTTTGCATAATATTCCCTCAGATTTTGCTGACGTTTGAATGTGTTTTTAATCGACAATAATAACAAATTAAAATCGACCGGTTTTTCAAAGTATATATCAGCGCCCGAATCCGCTCCCTCCATTTTAGATTCCAGACCGGTTTTTGCCGTCAATAAAATGAACGGTATGTGAGAGGTATTTACATCTGCTTTTACTTCACGACACAACGTAATCCCATCCTTCAACGGCATCATGATGTCGCTCAAAATAAGGTCTATCTCTGTATCTTCCAAAATTGTGGAAGCTTCCACCCCGTCGGCGGCCTCAAGAATGGCGTAATGTGGAGATAAAAAACCGGATAAAAGGGTTCTTAAATTAAGATTATCTTCAACGACCAATATTCTTTTTTTCTCGTTGCGGAATACATCCTCCTTGATGTCATCCATACTGTTCGCATGCTCTTCTTCCTGCAACCACCCTCCGGCAGACAGCTCTGCATGCTTGTCCGTTTCCGCAAATTCGCTTTTATCATATACCGACACATCCGCAGGAAAACACACGACCATGTCAGTACCTTCGTTCTGTTCGCTAAAAATAGAGATGCTGCCTTTATGCAATAATACCAGACTTTTGACTAAAGCCAAACCGATTCCCGTACCTAAATGCTGATTGAGCGTCATTGTATCGACCTTGTAGTATCTTTCAAAAACGTTCTTTATCAAGTCCTTAGAGATGCCTGTTCCCGTATCCCGTACCACTAACAAAAATCCGTTTTCAGGCATTTGTTCGCTTGATACCTGATAGCTGTGTTCGTATCCGGATGTGAATTTGGATGGAACGGAACAGGTTGCTATCGTAATTTTCCCTTCGTCTTTTGTGTATTTAAACGAATTGTTGAGCAGGTTCATCACGACCTTTTCCAGTACCGATTTATCGACGTAAAGCGTGTCGGGAAGTTCGGGGTCGCACAGAATATCGAATTTGATACGGCGTTTTTGGGCATAATCCTTAAAATCGAACGATAACTCCGTCACCAAACGATTGACATTGACCGGTTGTACTTGCAAGCGCATTTTTCCGTTTTCTATCGTTCTGAAATCCATGAGTTCATTGACCAGATTCAACAGTCGCTGTGCATTGTTATGTAATGTACGATAATAATATTCTTTCAGACCCTCTTGTTTCAGATTGTCCAACGCGGCGAGAATGAGCGATAAAGGCGTCCGAAAATCATGAGAGATATTGGTGAAAAAACGCAATTGGGATTGATAAAGTTTTTCTTTTTTCTGTTTATCCAAACTGTCTATATACAATTGCATCTTTAATTTCCGCTTTTCGTTGTAATAATAAAAAATAACCACCGTAATACTCAATGCAGCAATTGAATATAATAAGTAAGCCCACCAGCTTGTCCAAGGCGCCGGGCTGCGTTTTATTTTTATAATGGCAGGCGTATCACTCCAGACACCGTCGTTATTTGCGGCAAGCGCCTCAAAATAATAGGTTCCGGCAGGGATTTTCGAATACATGACAGTCCGGTTAAGGGCGTCGGTCGTTACCCAACGGTTATCATATCCTTTCAAACGGTATTTAAACCTGTTTTTATTGGGCAACAGATAGTTATCGGACGAAAACTTGAATCCGAAATTTGTCTGCTTATAATTCAATACGATTTCATTATCCGGCAAATCTTTTTCCACTTCTGAGATGGCGGACACATTGTTTATGTAAAAATCGGAAATAATCGCTTTCGGTTTCATTTTATTGGAGCCGATACTTTGAGTATTCATTATTGTAAAACCGTTCGTTCCGCCGAAATAAAGCTCTTCGGCGCTTCCTCTTAACGAAGCCAGAGGATAATACACATCTCCCTGTAAACCATCGCTTTCATCAAACCGGCGATAAGTATTGTCCCTGATATTATATCTGTACAGCCCGTTATTCGTACCCACCCACAAACAGTTGAAAGGGTCGAGGCAAATACTGTTTATGGTATAGACATTAAAGTTCAACAAGCCGGTGTAAGACGTAAATTCGGAAGTAGAAGTGTCGTACTTGATTAGCCCGCGCTTTATGACGCCTATCCATATATTATTGTCGGCGTCGACTTCTATCGACCGGGCATTGAGTAGCTCAATCTTTTCGGAAGACACATCCTCTATAATTCCGGTTTTCCTGTTCATTTTATAAAGTTGCTTGTCGGTTACGAGCCACAAATTCCCGTAATTGTCTTTCTGAATATCAAAAATATAACTGTCATCGCCAAAAGGATAGTGTGTAAATGTTTCGTTTTTAAACGAAAAGAATGAGACCAAGGAACGATTAGCCTGATAGGCAATCCACAAACCGGAATCCCCTTCAAGAATAATTTTTCTAAGATTATCGGTATATAAGCTTTTTTTGTCATTGGGGTTGTTACGAAAGTGCCGGAATCTTTTTGTCTTCGTATCGAAACAGTCCAAGCCTCCCCGGTACATGGAAATCCAAAGTCTTTTCCGGGAATCGAGCGCCAGTGATTTGACATTATTGTAAGCCAAACTGTTGCCGCTATTATCGGATTTATAAAATGTAAAAGCGCCGGTCGATCTGTTCAGGCAATTCAAACCGCCGCCTTCCGTTCCTATCCATAAAAGTTCCCCGTCTTCGGCAAAGCTGCTGACAAGGTTATGACTGAGAGGGCTTTCATAAGGGGTATATGTTTTAAACTGGAGTTCTTCGTCCGGATTGACATAACACAAACCTCCCGCAAAGGTTCCTATCCAGATATTTTGATGGGAATCGCCGACAATCGTCCATACCGAATTATTCGGCAAACTGAAAATATCGGATTTTGAATGCAGATACAATTGAACTTCTCCCGTTGAAGGGTCCAATACATATAATCCTCTTTGTGTGCCGATCCATACTTTATTATTTTTATCCACATAAAAAGCATTAATCGGGATATTTTCATCTTTTTTGTCCCGAAACTGCCATTGATTTTCTATTGTTTTAGTTGAAATATTCATTTTCAGGACGCCGTGTTTCTCGGTTAGCGCCCAAAGATATTCCCCGACACGGCTGATGCCTGCAATCTTGTAATCCGAAGGGAAGAGATAAAAAATCGTTATCTTTCCTTGTTCTTTATAATCGGAATGATATATTCTGTTATAATGTGAAGCAAAATACATTCCGGTTCCCCCTTCGCTAAAATATCCTATACTGTAAATCGTTTTTTGATTGTATAAACACGGTTCAAGGCTTTTATTGCTCCGGTTTAAACGAAACAACCGGCCTGATAATATACACCAGATCGTGTTTTCCCTGTCTATTGCCAAGGAATTAACCGGTTCGTCGAGAAGTTTTTCAAAAGAATCCGACAGTTTGTTATAACAGAAAAGTCCATTGCTTGTCGAAACATAAAGGGCGCCTAAACTGTCTTTGGCTATGCTGTAAAAACTCGTCACATTCGGATCTTGAAAATACGATGAATATCTTTTATATTCGTATCCGTCAAAGCGTTGTAAATCGTTCTCAAGCACAGTCCATATAAAACCGTCGTTATCCTGAATAATACTTTGCACACCGTCGTAGTAGAATCCGCCTTTAGGGGAAAAAGTTCTGAAATGATAAGAATTTTTGGGATAGACAAACGTAGTTGCCAGTGATAGAAACAGAAAAAAAATAATATTTATAAAACGGCTTTTCATATTCCTTA
>JAISSD010000036.1 GCA_031273295.1 Prevotella sp. | reverse complement strand
GAAAGCGTTCCGGTTGTAAACAATACCGTCGACCTGTCGGGCAATACCGGAGACAGTGACAACGAGTTGAGGTTCTATACCGAGGGCGACAGCAACGGTACGGGCGCTTTGACGGCTACGCTTGATTTGACTTTGGGAACGGATTACGGGGCAAGCAATGTCACACCCGTTCCTGACGGTGATCCTGTAGTGACCTATTCCATCGGCAAGGTCAGACAGTACTACAAAATCACCCTGCCCAAGACGACTTACCCGGTTGAGGGAACCCTCACGATAAAAGACGGGGAAACACAGCTGGAACAGGTACTTGACATCACCTCCGTTCCGAAATACGAAAATACGGATTACACGCCCGTTCTTGTCAGGGGCAAGTATTCAGGCCCGGACAAGGACGACGAGGACAGGTATTGGGCGCCGGTCAACGTTGGCGCGACTTCTACCTCTTACAGCACAACAGAAGCCGGTCGCGGTCATTATTTCCAGTGGGGGCGTAATGTTCCGTTTACTACCTACAATAGCTCGAATGATACCTATCCCAACCCTGTTACCGTCGAGACTCCTCCTGAGAATTACGCAAACAAGTTTATCATTAGCGCTACAGCCCCCAATGACTGGTTGGATCCGAAAGATGACACTTTATGGCAAGGCGCCAATGCACAGGGGCCATGTCCTGCCGGCTGGCGGGTTCCAACAGAAACAGAGTTTACCGTTTTGGGTAGTAAAAGTACCGGCAACCTCTCCTCTAATACCCGTCTTACATTCAGCGGCGTCAATAGCACGTACCTCTACTTGCCTGCCGCCGGCTTCCGCGATAATACGGGTGGGTGGAGCAATACGGCCTCCTGGGGTCGCTACTGGTCGTCTACCTTTACGGAAGACAAAGCGAAATCCTTCTACTTCTTATCGAATCAGATCAATATAGGCGTAGACCCTCGCGCGATGGGCTTATCGGTTCGTTGTATCCAGAAAGAGGCAGTAAAAAATGAAGAATGAGGAATGGAGAAATTAATTAAGAATTAAGAATGAGGAATGAGGAATGAGGAATGGAGAAATTAATTAAGAATTAAGAATTAAGAATGAGGAATGAGGAATGAGGAATGAGGAATGGGAATGAAGAATGGGAATGGGAATGGGAATGGGAATGGGAATGGGAATGGGGAATGCGCGAAGCGATCCGTAATTTGTAACTTGTTATCGCTGTTTCATTTTCATTCTGAAGAATGCGCGGGAAGCCGGCGCACGAATGACAAGCCGCCACGAAGTCGTGCCGCCGGTCGGTAGTCGGACGACTATCGCAAGAGTTGCAAACCATACCTCGGCCGCAAGGGATTGTAATCCCCTGCGGCCTTTTTCTCTAACCAAAAACCCGTCCCGGTCTTTTAAATTTTTGTCCATACTGCTTTTGTTTTAAATGATTGCATCACTATTAATGCAGTACAAAAGTAGCGGGGCGAATGTTGATAATAAAGGGTTTTGAGGTTGGAGGCAGTCAGGCGTCAAAATAAAGAGATCAAGACTTTTGTATATTTACAAAATATATTTACCTTTGCATCCGCTTTGCGTAATCTCTGACGGGAGAGACTCGTGTATATTGCGTGTATTAACAAGAAAACATCATATAGTCATGGATTTAATGAAAGTTGCTGAAGAAGCATTTGCCACAGGAAAAGAGCATCCCAAATTCAAAAGCGGGGATACCGTAACCGTAGCTTACCGTATTAAAGAGGGTAACAAAGAACGTGTTCAGCAGTATCGCGGCGTGGTTATTAAAATTGCGGGGCATGGCGAGAAAAAACGTTTCACGGTTCGCAAAATGTCCGATAACATTGGCGTAGAAAGGATCTTCCCTATCGAATCTCCTTTTATTGACAGCATCACTGTAAACAAGATCGGTAAAGTTCGTCGCGCCAAATTGTATTACCTGCGCGGTCTTACAGGCAAAAAAGCCAGAATCAAAGAAAAAAGAGTTGTAAAGCAAGCTTGATTTCTTGATCTGCCGGTTGCACGAAAGCAGATATAGAAGAGCCTGTCTACAACAGGCTCTTTTTCTTGTTTTCGGGATCTGGCTGGCTTTAACCTTTCATATCCCGAATTTCCATAAACCCTGATTTATGAAAATAAACAACAATAATTTACTCGTTATCTTGATCGTTGCGGCTTTTGCCGGCGTCAACCACACTTTTGCTCAAAAGAAGATCGAATATGTGAACCTGTTTATCGGTACGGCAGGCGATAACGGACAAGTAGATCCTGCCGCTTGTATTCCCTACGGCATGGTACGCATTTGTCCCGATTCCTATCCGGGAACCCATGTGGGTTACGATTACGAAGTGGCTAAAATATCAGGATTTTCAATCAACCGTATTTCGGGAATCGGATGTGGCGGAGCAGGCGGAAACCTCAGTGTGCGGCCCACCCTGAAAAAAGAAATGCCGAATATAAACAAGAATACGGAAATTGCCGTACCCGGCTACTATGCCGCGACTTTGGACAATGGCGTAAAAACCGAATTTACGGCGACTAACAATGTAGCTTTCGAACGATTTTATTATCCATCGGGAAAAGATGCGAATATGACTTTGAATATTGCCGCGTCTTTTACCAAAGTACTGGATGCAAAATACGAAATCGTTTCAGACAACGGAATACAAGGTTATATTCAAGCCGGAAACACATGCGACCATGGCGCGTTTAAACTCTATTTTTATTTAACAACAGACAAGCCGTTCACTGTAATATCCGAATACGGACATGAAATTGAATTATCATTTAAAAACATTGAAACCAACCCGGTTGAGGTAAGAATTGCCGTATCGCCTATCGATATGCCTACAGCGAAAGAAGAAAATATCAGGACAGGCAAGCTGACGTTCGGCAAGGTAAAGAAACAGGCCGCCGATAAATGGGAAGATATTTTGTCGCGGATAGATGTGAAAGGCGGAAGCAGGGAAGACAAGACTTTGTTTTACACCTCCATTTACAGGACCTTCCTTAGTCCGGCAAATACCACTTCATGGGATAACAGATTTTTAGGGACAGACGGCAATGTGTATCCGAAAGAAGACTTCACTTATTACAGTTCGTGGTCTATGTGGGATACATACCGCACCAAATTTCCCTTGATAACATTGCTGGATACAAAGTCGATGCGCGATTTTGCAAACTCTTTGTGCAAACTTTATGTTTATGGAAAGAGGGACTGGGCTACAAAGCATGAATCTACGCCTACCGTACGCACCGAGCATACGATAGTCGCCTTGCTGGACGCCCACAAGAAAGGCATTCCCGATATTCATCTGGAAGAAGCATACGCAGGCATGAAAAAAGAGATGGACAATCTTCCGGCAAACCGTCCCGACCAAACGCTCGAAAGCTGTATCGACTGGTGGGCAATGGCGCAAATAGCCGAAATCCGGGGACAAGCCGGCGATGCAAAATATTACAGGGAAAAAGCCGGAAATACATTTATACAGACATGGAACAAAGAATTCAAGAACATCGACGATTCTTATGCAAAAATGCGCGACAGCGGCCTTTATCAGGGTACACGCTGGCAATATCGCTGGGCATTGCCTCAATATCTGGACGAAATGATTGCCGGCGCGGGCGGTAAAGAAATATTGGAGGAACAGCTGGATCGTTTCTTTGCCGGCAATCTTTTCAATCAGGGCAACGAGACCGGAATACACGCTCCTTATATCTTCAACAGATTAGGGAAATACTCAAAATCACAGAAAGCAGTCAGGCGGATAGTGAAAGACGATCTGCAACATCTGTACGGAGGAAATGCCGAATATCCGGAGCCTTGTTTTGGCAAGCCATTTAAGGCGGAACCCAAAGGTTTCTTGCCCGAAATGGATGAAGACGACGGCACAATGAGCGCCTGGTATGTGTTTTCATCCATAGGTCTTTACCCGCTTACAGCAGGAGAACCGTGGTACGAAATCACTTCTCCGTTCTATGACTCGGCGGTTATACGTTTAGACAACGGCAAGAAACTGAACATTAAAACAAAGAATCGCAGATCGCCTGCGGATATGATCAAACGGGTGACTTTTAACGGGAATATCGTACCGGATTTCCGAATCAACCACAATGATATGATCAAAGGCGGCACACTGGAAACGGAGTATTAAAATCAGTACGGCATGAGAAAATTTATAACAGGATATATCAAGATAATTGAATTTTGCAGTGTTCTATCCCGCACGGGATGCGTCGCCCGGTAGAATGAAACAGGCCTCTTTGCTCTCTGCATCCTGTAGGGATGCATCCCTGTCAGGGTTATTTATCTTTCATTACACGCCAAAAAATTATATGACCATTAAAAAACAAATTATATCCGCATGAAAGACTTTATTATATCGGAATCAAAAAACAAAGAAGCTGTACTTGTGGGCCTTATTACACAGGGACAGGCCGAAGAACTGGTAAAGGAATATCTGGAAGAACTGGCTTTCCTTGCCGAAACGGCAGGTATCATACCTGTAAAAAATTTTACCCAGAAACTGGAATATCCCAATCCTGTTACTTTTGTGGGAACCGGAAAGTTGCAGGAGATAAAACAATATATGGAAGACAACGAGATAGGCCTTGTTATATTCGATGACGAATTATCTCCAAAACAGATACGCAATATAGAGAAAGAATTACAGGTAAAGATACTCGACCGCACCAGTCTTATTCTCGATATCTTTGCCATGCGCGCGCAAACTGCTTATGCAAAGACACAGGTGGAACTGGCGCAATATCAATATTTATTACCCCGGCTGACGCGTATGTGGAGCCACCTGGACAGGCAGCGAGGCGGCGGAGTAATGATGCGTGGCGTGGGTGAAACCCAGTTGGAGTCCGACCGCCGCATCATTCTCAACAAGATCTCTTTTTTAAAAAACGAATTGAAGGATATTGACCGCCAAATGGCCTCGCAACGCAAAAACAGAGGGAAAATGGTGCGTGTAGCCCTTGTCGGATACACCAACGTGGGCAAATCCACCCTGATGAACCTGTTGAGTAAATCCGACGTTTTTGCAGAAAACAAACTGTTTGCCACACTGGATACAACGGTGCGCAAGGTGATAATCGACAATCTTCCGTTTCTGTTATCGGATACGGTGGGATTTATCCGCAAGTTGCCGACCCATTTGGTGGAGTCTTTCAAATCGACGCTGGACGAGGTACGCGAAGCCGATTTGCTGCTTCATGTGGCAGACGTCTCCCACCCTAACTTTGAAGAACAGATAGAGATCGTAAACAAAACCTTGCTGGAAATAGACAGTACCGAAAAACCCGCCATTCAGGTATTCAACAAAGTGGATGCGTTTACCTGCAAGCCTAAAGACGAGGATGACCTGACGCCTGCCACAAAAGAAAATATATCGTTGGTAGAACTCGAAAAATTGTGGAGGAACAAGTCGCATGACAATTGTATTTTTATTTCGGCAAAACAAAAGATCAATATCGATGAACTGAAAAAGAAAATTTATGACAGCGTGAAAGCGATCCATGTCGAGCGTTATCCCTACAATGATTTTCTGTTTCAAAAATATGACGAAGAAACGGACTAACCATGCGAAGCGCAATCGCCTACATAAAAGAATCATTGAAAGCGCATTATCCCGAAGCTGAAATTTCAGGATTTACGCGTATTATAGCAGGGCATATAACAGCGCAATCCTGTCCGCAGATACTTGCCGACAAGGAATTATCGGACAAACAGCAAAAAACAGTCGCAGATATCGTTGCCCGGTTAAGAAACTACGAACCGATACAATATATTCTGGAAGAAAGCGAATTTTTCGGATTACGTTTCGTTGTGAACAAAAATGTCTTGATTCCCCGTCCCGAGACCGAAGAGCTTGTCGAACTTATCCTGAACGATAACAAAAACAAAAAGCCCGGGCCAGACATATTGGATATCGGAACAGGCAGCGGAGCCATTGCTATTGCTTTGGCAAAGCGCCTGGGCGATGTATGCGTCTCTGCGTGGGATATATCCCGCGAGGCATTGGATGTCGCGATATTAAACTCCAAAATAAATTCGGTAAATATTTCACTCGAAGCAGTAGATATACTGGAAGATTATCCTGCAAATAAAAAGTTTGATATTATAGTCAGCAATCCGCCTTATGTGACGGAAAGCGAAAAAGAAACGATGGAACGGAATGTACTGGAATTTGAACCTCGCACGGCGCTTTTTGTGCCGGACAATGACGCGCTCCTGTTCCATAAACGGATAGCCGATATAGCGCAGGATCTTCTGAATCCTGCCGGGAAACTCTACTTTGAAATTAATCGGGCAAAAGGAGAAGAAACAGTGAAAATGCTGGAAGAAAAAGGATTTGTGAATGTTGCCTTGTTTCAGGATCTAAGCAAGAATGACCGCATGACAAGAGCCGAACTAAAACGATAGACCAGATGAAACTCTCCGAATCCCAAGCCCTCGCCCGTGTGGCCGCATATTGTTCCAAAGCCGAACGATGCGAATTGGACGCGCGCAAAAAGCTCGTCGCATGGGAGTTGCCGGACGAAGCCGTTAAACGGATACTCGACCGCTTAAAAAAAGAAGGCTTTCTTGATGAAACCCGTTTTGCAAGAAGTTTCATCAACGATAAATTAAAACTCAACAAGTGGGGAAAAACAAAAATCGTTTATGAACTGAAAAAACGGAGCATACCCGAATCCATTTACTTCCCTGTACTTGAAGAACTTGGAGACGAATTTGAGGAGCAACTAATACGGATCCTGACAGTAAAAGCCAAATCGGTGAAGGCTGAAACGGAATACGGGAAGAAAACGAAATTAATCCGTTTCGCCCTTGGCCGGGGCTTCTCTATGGATTTGGCCATCAGATGCGTGAATAAATTGCTTGGAGGGAATTATGAGGAATTTGTTTCGTGATTTTCTCAATCTTTTTTTTCCGGACCTTTGTGTAGTTTGCAATCAAAGGCTAAGCGAAGGCGAAGAATATATCTGTACCGATTGTCTGTTGTCGATCCCCAAAACCAATTATCATTTACAGCCTGACAACCGCCTGGAACAATTCTTTGCCGGACGTATACCGTTTCGGCATATCGCGGCTTTCGCCTATTTTGTAAAAGGGGGAAGCATTCAAAATATAATTCACGAGTTAAAGTATAAACATAATCCGGGAATAGGCCGTTTCATTGGCGAACTATGCGGCGAAAATATTGTCGACAGCGATTTCATTTCCGGCTTGGATTTGTTGGCGCCAGTTCCTTTGCACCCCAAAAGGCAGAAGCAAAGAGGCTACAACCAGTCGCTGGAAATTTGCAAAGGGATATCCCGTGTTACAGGCATTCCGATAGACAGCGAAACCGTTGTGCGCAAAGTAAATAACAAATCCCAGACCAGAAATTCCCGCTTCGACCGATGGAAAAATGTGGAGGATATTTTTGCCTTGACCAACGAAAGATCTTTTCAGGGAAAGCATATTCTGCTGGTAGACGATGTGATTACCACAGGGTCGACACTCGAATCGTGCGCCAAAGAGATACTGAAATGCGAGGGATGCAAGATCAGTATTTATGCCGTGGGCACAGCAGGTTGAGCGCTTCCAGCATATACGCGGACAATTCGGATATATATTTGCTCTCCGCATCTCCCTTAATGGGCAAGCGATCCGGTTTGGGTACACACAGGTTCGCCCAGGCGCAACCCCTTGTCAATGTGCCTGGATACCCTTTTCGATACCGGATGCAAACCGCAAACAGGGCGCACACACAGGCGCGCCCTTACGATTTTAAATTGCTTGAAAAACAGACTTTTAAAACAGACTCAAATTCTATTTCTTTACAGAGAATTTAAAAATCGTTTCGCTGTTATATTTTTCTCCCGGACGAAGCGTAGCTGTCGGCCAGTCTTTTTTGTTTGGAGTGTCCGGATACTTTTGAGTTTCGAGACATACGGCGGTGCGATGCTGATAAACGATACCTTTTTTACCCTTGTCTGTTCCTTCCATGAAGTTGCCTGCGTAAAACTGCATGCCCGGTTCACTTGTATACACATCCAGCACGATCCCCGTTTTAGGCGATTCCAGTGTAGCGGCTACTTTGCCGATATCCCCGCCCGTATTCAACACCCAGTTGTGGTCGTATCCCTTGCCGTTTACCAACTGAACGAAAGAGGTATCGTCGATTCTTGCGCCAATAGCGACAGGAACGAGGAAGTCCATCGGCGTACCCTCTACCGCGAGTATTTCGCCTGTTGTCATAAATGTAGAGTCAATAGGAGTATATTGGTCGGCATGCAATGTCAGCAGCCAGTCTGTATTTTTAGAAGCAGGATCGCCGTCCACATTGAAATATGAATGGTTAGTCAGGTTCACCACGGTAGGTTTGTCCGTTTCAGCTTCATATTTTATCCGGAGAGCATTGTCGTCGCTTAGGGTATATGTAACCTTTACATTCAAATTTCCGGGAAATCCTTCTTCGCCGTCTTTCGACAGGTAAGCAAGTTCAAGTACGTTGTCCGATATTAATGACGCGTCGAAAACCACGGTGTGGAAACCATTGTCTCCGCCATGCAATGTGTGCCCGAAGTTATTTTTAGGCAAATCGAATTTTATGTTGTCGATTTCAAAAACACCCTTGCCGATCCGGTTGCCATAACGTCCGATGATAGCCCCGTAGTTCGACGGGATATTGATATAATCCTGAACGGAGTCGAAGCCCAGTACAACATCTTTTTTATTTCCATCCCTGTCGGGAACCATAATGGAAACGATACGGCCGCCCAGATTTGTAATGCACACTTCCATGCCGTTTGCATTTGCAAGCACATACAGATCCGTTTTCTTTCCGTTAATTTCGGTTTCGAAATTTTTCTTGTCCAAGCCCGATTCGGTAAGTTTCCCTGCCGGAACTTTTTCATTACATCCTGCCAACAGCAGGGAAGCGGCTATTGCCGCAAAAAACATTTTCTTCATAATTCGCTTTTATTTTAAAGGGTTAATTTCCACGCCTTCGTTGGTGATCACTACCGGCTTTATATAGCCGTCTTCGTCAAACAGCATTTCATCTATACAGGTAACCCGGTGATTGCCATCGGTTTCAGTTAATGGACGGCGATGATATACGATATAATATTTATCCGATTCGGGTTCATGGATCACAGAATGATGCCCGGCTCCCGTCCCTGTTTTCGGGTCTTGCTGCAATATTTTTCCTATACGGTTGAAAGGGCCGAACGGGCTATCGGCAATAGCATACGCCACACTGTAGTCGGGGCCTGTCCAGCCTCCTTCCGACCACATGAAGTAATATCTATCATTTCTGATGAACATAAACGGCCCTTCCACATAGTTTTCGGGAGTTACCTCCCTGTACACCGTTCCGTCTTCGAAAGGTACGACGCCGGTAAAGTCGTCTTTGAGTCTGACAACATTGCAGTGTCTCCAACCTCCGTAATACATATAGTAGCCGCCATCCTTATCCCTGAAAACAAACTGGTCGATTGGCTGGGCGCCGTTATGGAATTTGTCGATAAGCGGTTTGCCCGGATAGTCTTTGAACGGGCCTTCCGGTTTGTCGGCAATCGCAACGCCGATACCTCCGTATTCATTATCGCCTTGTATATCGTTTCCTCCGAAAAACAAGAAGTACTTGTTGTCTTTTTTGACGACGGCAGGAGCCCATAATGCCCTTTTTACCCATTTGACAGACGCCGTGTCGATAATGCGCTCGTGTTTAGTCCAGTTAACCAAATCAGGCGAAGAGAACGCGTCAAAAAAAACCTGTTGGTCATAAGGCGCGGAACTGGTCGGATATATCCAATACAAACCATCGAAAACAATACCTTCCGGGTCGGCGTACCATCCTTCAAAAACAGGATTCCCCGACCTTTCTTTCACATTTTGGGACGATTGTCTGTTTTGTCCGCAAGCATGAATAGCAAGCAGGCTCATAAAAATTAGCAAATAACTGTTTTTCATCGGAAAAATCACCTTTGGATTAATAACTTATAAAATTAGAAATAATTTCAAATTAATATGTTCTATTTTGGAATATTTTGATTTTTGTTGTCAATAAACTATCTTTGCCGGAAGAGATTCCCCGTTTTCAAAGTCTCGATTGTATTTATTAAATAACTGTAGATTGAAGATGAAGCCACTGTATACTTTCGATGAAATTCTGGATATTGTAAATATTCGAATCGCCCGGACAAGGTATACCAGCAATCCCCAATCGCTATTTGCTCCTATCGCCTATATTCTTTCTTTGGGCGGCAAGCGGATTCGTCCGGCTTTGGCGCTCATGTCGTATAATCTGTATAAAGACGATGTGGAACGTGTCATTCCCATAGCATTGGCTATAGAAGTGTTCCATAATTTCACGCTTTTGCACGACGACCTCATGGACAAAGCGGAAATGCGGAGGGGTAAACCTACCGTGCATATCAAATGGAATGACAACACGGCAGTGCTTTCGGGCGATGCGATGTTGATAGAGGCGTACAAGGAAATAGCTAAAACAGAATCCATACATTTACCGCGTGTGCTGGATCTATTTTCTGTAACGGCTACTGAAATATGTTGCGGCCAGCAATACGATATGGAATTTGAACGCCGGACGGATGTCACAATTCCCGAATATCTGGAAATGATACGGTTAAAGACAGCTGTATTACTTGCCTGCGCCCTGAAAGAAGGAGCTATTGTTGCCGGCGCTCCGGACGCCGACGCCGACGCTTTGTATAATTTCGGTATAAATACGGGACTGGGATTTCAACTGAAAGACGATTTGCTTGATGTATATGGAAATAGCGACAGTTTCGGAAAAAAAACAGGGAGAGACATCCTTTGCAACAAAAAAACATTCCTGTCGATCACCGCGCTGGCGGATCCGTCAACCGGAGACGAATTGCTGGCATGGATAAATAAAACGGAGTTTGATGAAAATGAAAAAATAGAGGCGGTAACCGAAATATATAACAGGCTGGACTTGAAAAAGAAGTCGGAAGACCTGATAGACGATTATTACGAAAAAGCGGTGGCCTGCCTTGATAACGTGAGTAAAAGCAAAAGCAGAAAAAACGAATTATATAAACTGGCGAAGGATTTGACGACACGAATATCCTGATTTCAAAATTCGGATTTGATAAATTGAGATAGATATCTTATCTTTGCAAAAAATCCATTATGAATTGTCCTGATAGTCAGTCGTCCGAAAGGGTAAAAACAGGTCTGTCAAGAGATGTACGGCTTAATAAATACACAGATTGCGGATGTAAGCGTACCGGTGATTTTACTTGTTGTCGGGAAAGGGACAGGAAACGCGGATTTGCATTTTCCTTGTATCCGGAAGGTACCGGATCTCAAGCCACAGGCAGATTGCCGGATGCAAACCGGAATCCCGGTCCCTGTAAAACGCTGGAGTTTGACAGGATGCATTCCTGCATTGAAAATGTAAAAAATGAAAAAACTGCGGATGGATTTGGAGAAGTGTTGATAGACATGCAAAACAATACATTGATTTGGTCGTGGGCGGAAATACAAAAACAGGGCGCAAGCTTCGGAGTGAAATCAGGGAACGGGCAGATGGAACGGTAGCGCCCGGTTACCGGAGATCCTGTAACGGAATTGCGTCTGAAGAAGCGCTTGTACAAACTAATGCAGAAACTTACACGGTAAAAAAATACAATGGACAAACAAGACATTTGCTTGCAAGATCTGAAAGAAAAAAGAAATATTATTCGAAAAGCCGGATGATGATGGAGTCGCCTCTTGAATTATCAATGGCCGAAAGAAATAATTTGATAACTATGCAAAATTACCAATTCCCAAAACTTTAATTCTTGACTATTATGCCGTATCGCCGTTTACCTAACACAGATAATGCGCGGATAAAAGCATTGAAAACAGCAATTGAAAAGCATAACGCCTTTTTCGGAAAAAGCGATATATCCCTTGATATTCGCAAACTGAAACTGATGCTCCGCAACTTTGAAAACGCTCAGCTCCTGTATCGCGAGAGTCTGGAAATACAAGCCTCGTCGAATAAAAAATTTCAGAAGCTGGTGAAAAATACGAGGCTTTACATTTCCCATTTTATACAGGTACTGAACCTGTGCGTTATCCGCAACGAGATAAAAAAAGAACAGAAGCGGCTTTATAATATGACGCCCGAAAATTTTACAGTGCCCGATTTAACGAGTAACGACGCCTTGCTTTATTGGGGAAACAGTCTTATAAAAGGGGAACGGGCCCGCTTGGCGCAAGGAGGCGCACCTATCTATAACCCGACTATCGCGCGGGTCGACGTGGCTTTTTCGCAATTCAAGGATGCTTATTTTAGTCAAAAAGTATACCGGAACACGACTTCCCGCCAATTGGAGAACCTAAGCGGGCAAAGGAATGATATAGATAGCGCATTGTCCGCATTGTGGAACCAGATCGAGGCGGCCTTTGCCAATCTTCCGTCCGGGGAACGCATAGAAAGATGCAAAGAGTACGGGATCGTATATTATTTAAGAAAAGAAGAAAAAGCCCGTGAAAATAATTGACACACATTCGCATATTTATTCCGGGGAGTTTGACGACGATATTGACGACGTGATTCTGAGAGCAAAGCAAGCCGGAGTAGAAAGTATCTTGCTTCCAAATGTAGATGTGAAATCGTTGGAACGCCTGCATGACATATCCGACAGATATGCCGGTTACTGCATCCCCATGATGGGATTACATCCGACAAGCGTAGGCGACGACTGGCAGGCCCGAATGGAAATTATCAGGCGGCAATTTACAAAACGCGCATATATAGCCATCGGGGAAATAGGACTGGATCTCTATTGGGATAAAACATACGAAAACGAACAAAAACAGGTATTTGAAGAACAGCTTCGCTGGAGTATGGAGTATGATCTGCCCGTAGCGATACATTCCCGCAATGCCATATTTGAATGTGTGGAATGTATAAGGAATGTCGGCCCGGAAAACCTGAGAGGCGTATTTCATAGCTTTAGCGGAAATGAAGAAGAATTGGCGGAAATACTGGCGCTTGATAACTTCCTTTTGGGAATCAACGGGATTGTCACCTTCAAAAACTCCGCATTGCCAACCGTTCTGAAACAAACCGGTCTGTCAAAAATAATTATTGAAACCGACGCGCCCTATCTTGCACCGGCGCCTTACAGAGGCAAGAGAAACGAACCGTCGTATACAATAAAAGTTGTGGAAAAGCTTGCCGAAATATATGGCGCCGATACGGATGAAACAGGCAGGATAACAACAGAAAATGCAACAAGGCTGTTTGGATGCGGAACGGAAAGACTCGAATGCTTTTGAAATTTTTTATCCATACGGAAAGAGACGAAAACCTTTGACTGTCAACTTGTTGCTGTTTAAAAAATATAAATGGAAAAATGTCAGGTTTGTCAAATTTTGACCCGCAACTAAAATATAATCATGAAACGGGCATGCAAAAAGTGAGCCAAAGAGCATGAAACAAGGTTTGGTGGAGCCAATATGCTGCGGGTTCCTTGTGACCGTTAAAAATAAATTATATGCACATGAAAATCATATCAAGAATTATTTCTCCGGTCTTTTTTGCCGGAATATCGCTTTTCTCCTGCAAAACCGATAAACCTCCGGTTCCGTATGGCGCACTGCCGTCCGAAGACCAGATAAAATGGCAAAAGCTGGAGTATTATATGTTTGTCCATTTCGGCCCTAACACATTCACAGATGTGGAGTGGGGCGACGGAAAAGAAGACCCCAAAGTGTTCAACCCTGCCGGTGTGGACTGCCGCCAGTGGGCGGCGACGGCTAAAGCGGCCAAAATGAAAGGCATTATCATCACGGCAAAGCATCACGACGGCTTTTGCCTGTGGCCGAGCAAATACAGCGCCCATACCGTTCGAGAAAGCCCGTGGAAAGACGGCAAAGGCGACATACTGAAAGAACTTTCCGACGCCTGCCGCGAGTATGGCTTGAAATTCGGCCTTTATCTTTCTCCCTGGGATCGGAATCATCCGGCATACGGCACAAACGGGTATAACCAGGTGTTTGCGAATACGCTGGATGAAGTCTTGTCGGGCTATGGGGAAGTATTTGAACAATGGTTCGACGGAGCGAACGGCGAAGGGCACAACGGTAAAAAGCAAGTCTACAATTGGGACCTGTTCCACAAAACGGTATACCGGAACCAAGCTCATGCCATCATATTCAGCGATGTAGGCCCCGGTTGCCGCTGGATGGGCAACGAAAAAGGAATAGCAGGCGAAACCAACTGGTCGACATTGAATACGGAAGGATTCGAACCCGGCAGAGGCGCGCCTTCCGTCGAAATTCTTAATAATGGGGAGCAGGGAGGCAAAGCGTGGGTTCCGGCCGAAACCGATGTTTCTATCCGCCCGGGATGGTTTTACAGTCCTTCTACTGACGACAAGGTAAAAACGGTGGAAGAACTGATGGATATCTACTATACATCGGTCGGAAGAAATTCGAATTTGCTGCTGAATGTGCCACCCGACCGCAGGGGACGCATACATCCGGCTGACTCGATGCGCCTGATGGAATTTCGTAAAGCCATAGACGAAGCCTTCGAGGAAAATCTCGTTTCAGGATCCGAAGCGAGGTCCGGCGAAACAAGAAGCGGAGCGCAATACCGGCCTGACAATATCCTGGATGACGACTACGATACATACTGGGCTTCCAAAGATGACAGCTTATCTCCTTCCATTGAGATAGAGTTCAAAAAAAGCGCCACGTTCAACCGATTGTTATTACAGGAATATATTCCCCTGGGACAGCGTGTATCTTCATTTTCCGTCAAATACCGGGATGAAGAAAAAGGAGGCTGGTGCGAATTGACAAAGGCCACGACCATTGGCTATAAACGGATACTCCGCTTTCCGGCCGTCACTACCGACAAAATAAAGATAGAATTCAACGCCCTGGCCGGTCCGGTGATAAGCGCCATAGGCGCATACAAGGCCCGGGAACAGTTATCCGCTCCCGTGATAGAACGGGACAAGGCGGGGCTGGTAACTATCGGCAGTAAAACGCCCGACCCCGTGATCTACTATACTACAGACGGAAAAGAAGCGTCAGTCAATTCCATCAGATACCAAAAGCCGTTTGCCATGCCCCAAGGCGGCGTCATAAGGGCAATTGCGGCAGTAGAGGACGGGCACAGGACAAGCGAAGCCGTGACCGTAAGTTATGATATGGCTCCGGCAAAATGGGTTGTTGTCTCTCCCGATACCGACGGTGCGTCAAACGCGATAGACGGCAGTAGCCGCACATTTGCAAGAATAGGCAAGAACGATGCATTGATTGTCGATTCGGGCGAAAACCTGACATTGAAAGGATTTTCGTATACGCCTGTGGCGAACGTTGAGGCCGCAAATGTTTCCGTATATGACCTGCATGTAAGTATGGACGGGCAGAATTGGACAAAAGTGAAAAGCAATGCCGTCTTTAACAATATCAGGAATAATCCGGCGCCTCAAAACGTTTTATTCGACAAGGCCGTTAACGGGCGCTATTTAAAATTCAGTCCGGTAGAGTCGACGAATAAAAGCGACGCTTGTGTTGTTGCCGAATTAGGCGTTATCACCCGCTAAAGAAAAATTTTATTTATCTTTACATCCGAAAAAGAAGATAGCGATGAAAAAAATTTTGTATTTGATATTTCCCGTAATGCTTGTTTTCGCTGCTTGTGGAAGCGACGACGGGGTGAGCGCAGTGAAAAGATGGACGGGAACAAACGACATATCCGACTTTCATGCATACGTGGGCGCAACCGGAGGAGCAATCCCCCTGACATACGCGCCCGACTCGAAGGGAAAGACCGACAGTGCGCGGAACGTTTTTTTTAACAGGAAAATGGCTTCCGTCTATAACTCCGCTTTATTCAAAAGCATGACCGTCGAATTTCATGAAGACAAAACGACTTGCGTCGATTCTGCGGGGAGCCGCAAAACGGTATCAACCTTCCGTTTTAAAAACGATTCTCTTTTCATACTGAAAGGAGGAAAAGATAGCTTTGTTGCTATCGGCAATACGGATACGTTATACAGAACCAAAAGCTATGCGCGTTATACAAGCCCGAAAACAGGAAACGATACCGTATCTTATCACAACGGTCTGCTGGACCCGGACAGGATGGCCAGGTTTGCAGGGTTCTCGGACGCGGCGGCCATGATCGACCCCAAAGACACCATTATATGGCTGAATGCCAAATATATATTCAAGTAACCGGTAGAACGTTAAAAACTTTGATGAAATTATCCTGTTAAAAGTAACAGGATCTTGCAAGTTTCCCTGTACAGGAATATTGTTTCCTCCCGTTTTTTTTATCTTTGCATAATGAATAGCCGAAAAGGCTTGCCGTTTTATTCGCAAAACACATGAATCTTATGAACGCATCAGTATCCATAGCTTTGCTGTCAACTTTTATTTTACTTGCTTTACCATGTAAATCCCAAGAGGATCAACACGTTTACTCTAAAAGTTTATACAAATCCATAGAGCCAGCTATCCGGCCGCCGCTTTCCGCCGCTTTACCGGAAAGCGTTGAAACAGAGAATCGGATTCCCGACGATGTAGGGAAAGGTATCCCGGAACCAAAGATCCGGAGTTTTCCGATGATAAAAAAGACCGGAGCAGTTACAGCGGTTATGCCACCGGTCGCTTCCGGGCCTGCTGAACGTTCAGTCAGAGCTTCGTCAGTGACAGTCCTTTCGGACAGATCGGCAGCGGTTGCCCCAAACAGAGCTACGCCTGCGTCAGTACCAAACCCGCCGGAACCATTCCGGACTGTCAACGGTTCCAACCGGGAATTGATTCGTGCTATGGATGTGAAATTGGTAGACAGGTCGGATATGGCTTATATGAAAAAATATGCCATCGTTCTTGGCGCTTTCTCTAATTTTAGCAACGCGGAATTCGTAAAGAGAACATTTAATGGCTTGGGCGAACGCACAGTGGTTGTCAAGAACAGTTCCGGTTTGTATTATTCCGCATTGGGCGGTTATGATACGGAAACCGAAGCCATTCGGAAACTTGAAGAAATTACGGGGAAATATATGGAAGGCGTTTCAAAGACAAAGCGGATAAGCCGCTTCGGAATACCGTTCGATGATCTATGGATTTTGGAGCTTGAATAATAAAGCCGGATAGAATTGAAACAATGAGGCTGAAATTTTTGGGGACAGGAACGTCGACAGGGGTTCCTGAAATAGGATGCCGATGCGGGGTGTGCACCTCAAACAATATAAAGGACAGGCGCTTGCGGGCGTCTGCACTGGCGAGTATAGACGGCGTAAGACTGCTGATTGACTGCGGTCCCGATTTCAGACAGCAGATTATGGAAGAAGAGTTTTCTCCTGTCAACGGGGTCTTGCTTACGCATGAGCACTATGACCATACAGGGGGACTGGATGATTTGCGGTCTTTCTGCAAATTTGCCGATGTGGATCTGTATGCCAACAAGATCACATTGGACGCACTGAAAATGCGGTCTCCCTATTTTTTTTCCGAAAATAAATATCCCGGTATCCCAATATTATCATTGCATGAAATAGACGCGGAAAAGCCATTCAAAGTTGAACATGTAGAGATACAGCCTGTAAAGGTAATGCACCATAAACTTCCCATTCTGGGCTATCGTATCGGCAATCTGGCATACTTGACCGACGTCAAGTCTATTCCCGACAGGGAATACGCTAAATTGAAAGGACTGGATGTCTTGATTGTCAACGCATTGCGCATCAAGAGCCATCTGTCGCATTTGAACCTGTCCGAAGCCTTGGCGGAAGTGAAAAGGATAGCGCCCAAGAGAGCTTACCTTATCCACATGTCGCATCATATAGGTTTACACGACGACGTGCAGAAAACCTTGCCGGATAATGTGTTCTTGTCCTACGACGGACTGGAAATAGAGATATGAACGGTTATTCACGGCCTTGTTCCCTTCCTGCAAAAAAATGCCTCTCAAAAATCGTATTCTTGCACATAATATTTCCTTTGCGGCGCGACATTTTTTCTGATTTTCAATATATTTTATTGTTATATATTTTATTTTAATGAGGTTGGGATATCCATATAATTCCACTGCTGCCGAGGTTGTTTTGTTAATAAAATTAGGTTAAAAACAAAGTTAGCCTGTTTTTTTATTGTTATACTTACATTGCGCGCGGCATGGTTTTGTGCATGGAAGGTATATTGTAAAACCCCGTTTCCACCTGATTTTTCCAACAAAACAACCCCGGTTTGGGATTCTCAAATTCCCGTATTATCTTTGCAACAGAAAAATGTTTTGGATTGGTGGTATGACTGCCTGCTTCGAGGCGGGCGATACCAAGCCAGTTCAAAACATTTTCTTTATCCGCTATCCATTTCGGGACGAAATGGCTTGCTTCGCTCAATCTTTCGAGTTCAAGTGCAGCATCTTTTCCGTGAACGCTCGAAATATTGCAATGGAACATCATATTTGTATCATGGCGGGTTTTGGAGTACAAAAACCTCATTTCCACCTGGTTTTCTTGACAAAACAACCTCTGCTACAGGATTTAAAAAAACGGGCGGATACTGTTTTTAACCTCATTTTTACCTCATTTTTTTAACAAAACAACCTCAGTAGCAATAAGTTACCCAAGACGCCCCCCAACCTCATTACCTTATTATTTTTCAACTCTATCCTGTTCCACATTCCGGATCTTGCGTCGCGAACCGGAAAGAAACCGGAGTTCTGTTTTGGCGGAAATATGATATAAAATAGCGGAATTCGATAATTGTTTTTCCGGGAAAAATCCGTCTTTTTGTAGTACGAGGTGAAAATCATATGTTTTGAACATAAATAATGTTATGAAGATAATCATTATCAGGGATATATCGTCTGTTTTGCGGCGTTTTTTTTGAAGAACGGGAAAGTTTTTTTCGGTGTTGCCGGTTAAAAATTCCGGGAAGTTGATCCCGGTACTGTTGCAGATGTTTGAAGGGAGTTTAATTAAGTTATTTGAAGTGGTTTTAAAAATGAATAGTTTGTCTTTTGTCCGGATTTTGCGGATTGCCGCCGTTAGTTTTCTTTTGGTTTCCTGCGGGGTTGGCAGCGAGGAATCGTGTCCCGGGGTACGCCTGGAGTACCGTTACAACCGGGAGGATACTTCCGGGGAGAACCTCCTGACGGAGTATATAAGAAATATAGACGAATACATCTTCGATTCCGACAGTGTTCTTGTCTCTGTCGGCAGTCTTCCCGGTACTTCCTGGTTCGGACCTTTCGTCAGCGAGTTGGACTTGCCTCCGGGACGGTACATTGCCGTCGCCTGGGGTAACAGGGACGGTCGGAGTTTCACGGAGCAGACTCCTGTTCCGGGCGTCACTACTCTGCGGGAGTTGGAGCTTCTGTTCGATTCTCCTTATGAAGACGGTTCGGATTTCCGAAAGAACAGCGAGCGCCTCTACTACGGTTACAGGAATTTCACTGTCGATCGGGACGTCAGCCGCATACCGGTTGACATGACCCATGCTCATTGTGAACTTCATGTCACCGTCATCTGGGAGAAAGAGGATGAAAGTCCTTCTTTGTCAAGTACTTTTGCTATGACCGTCGGGCAGGTTCCTTCGTCCTGCGGTTCTACTCCGGTATATACCGACCGTGACGGGCCTGTTCATCCATATATCCCTTCCATTGAAGATTACCCCGTCCACAGTAACAAGTCGTTGCATTACATTCCCGATGTTCATGATGGCGAGCGTCTGGTCACACATTTTACTCCCATGTATATGGATATCGCCGGATTGCTTGAGGGCCAAATCACGACTTACCGCTTCACCAGCGGTAGCCATCCCTTGTTGGAGGTATATGTCGACGGTCGTTTGCTTGCCGGAAAGACAATTGATCTGAATGTATTTTTCAATGTAATGCAGACTAATCCCGGCCTTAGCCTCAGACAGGAGTACAATATATTGCTGTTGGTTAATGGCGGACAGATCACGGCTACTTTGATGCTTGATTCTTCGGGTTGGGAAGAGGGCGGTCTGTTGGGCGGAAGGAGATGAAGAAAAAAATTAAGAATGAAGAATGGAGAAAAAGAATTAAGAATTAAGAATAAAAATACGGAGAAATTAATTAAGAATTAAGAATCAAGAAAAAAATTAAGAATTAAGAATGAAGAATTAAGAATAAAAAATGCGGAATGAAGAATTAGGAATTAAGTATGGTGAATTATGAATGGGAATGGTGAATGAAGAACAGAGAAATTAATTAGGAATTAAAGATAAAGAATCAGGAATGAAAACAGGAATTACAAATTAAAAAACAGGAAAGGAGAAAAACAGAGAGAAAATAAACGGAGAGTTAGAAACTTGTTACGGTCAGTGCAGCGAAGTTGCATCAAAAATTTACCAGTACTATTAATTAAATTGTTTTACAAACCAAAAAAAGAGAGATTATGAAGAAAAAGATTTTTTCAGTAGTTTTAGTTGTGGCCGGATTGTTATCCGGTTGCAGTAGCGAGGAAAGTGTTTCCACGCCGGAGACGCTCGGGAAGGCAGGTACGTTGACATTCAGTTTTCCTTCTAACCGTCGTAGCGTGACTTACGCTGTCGACGGTAGCGGTACTGCCGCTGTCGATGACGTGGATGCTATTGGTAGCGAGAATGAAATCAACGACGTTAGCCTGTACATGTTCGAGAATACGGAAAACGGGAAGCTTGTCAACCGCCAGTCGGTCGAGTCTGACGGCGGCGATATTGCTTCCGTCAGTATCGACGTTACCGATTTTGTTTCGGAAGGAGGGAATTTCATCTTCTATGCTGTCGCCAATGTCAATGGCAACCTCGACGATAATTTCAGGGTCGGTGAAGCCACGCTCGATGATTTCACTTATGCCGTCTCGCTCAATACCGGCAGTAAAAACATTCAGGGTAAAAACATGTTGATGGTAGGTTACAAAACCATTATCGGTCTGTCTCCTACTACCCCTTCGTCAGGCCATGAGATATATTTGCACCATCGTGTTGCGCGTTTCGATATTGACAACCTGTCCTTCGACGATGATCCGACCAACGACAACGTTGCTTCGGGCGAAGCCAATTACAATCCCAAGGAGACGTTCTTTACCATCACCCGGATTCATGTTTTGAATACCTTGTCGGAGGGTTACCTTACTGCCGAAGTTAACAAGAATGCTACCCGTCCGGCTCTTACCGCCAAATCATCTCTGGCTGATTTGACCGCTATCGATGTTTCGGGTGTTTCGGGTATCAACGATGGTATCGCCATGGGTTCTTTTTATATTTGGCCGGGCGAATTGGCAAAGAGGGACAATATCAAGACGGATGGTTACACTGTCATCGAGGTGGAGGGTTATTCGGTCGACGGTATCCTGCGATTGTTCACCGTTCTGTTGGATAGTCCGCAGTCTATCGAGGCTAACAAGCGTTATATCTTGAGCGTCGAGCGTATTAGCCAGACCGCTTTGACCTTCGCTATCAAGTCTACCGACTGGGTTGGCGGCGCCAGTGTCGAGGCCAGGCCTGAGAGTCCCGACGGTGCGTTCGTGTACAAGGAGTTCAATATTAACGGCGAGCCGATAGAAGATAGCGGTGATGACGTTTATGCAGACATTGACTTGTCGGACAACACGGATGATAACGAGTTACGTTTTTATACTGAAAGCGACAGTCGTGCTACCGGTGAGTTGCGTGTAAGGGCTTCCATGACTCTGGGAACTTTGTATGCAGGGGACGTTACTATTGAAACTGACGGTTCATCTTCTGTCACTTATTCAGTCGGCAAGGTTAAACAGTATTATAAAGTCCTCCTGAAGAAAACGATTTACCCAATTATCGGTAGCATTACCATAGACGATTGGAAGAACAATGCAGTCACCTTTAATATACGTTCTGTTCCTTATTACCCTGATACCGAGCTCCGTCCTGTCAAAGTCAACGGCAAGTATTGGGCTCCGGTCAATGTAGGCGCTACTTCCACTACCTACAGCGAGGATCTTGCGGGTAGCGGATATGTCTTCCAGTGGGGTCGCGGTTACGTTGAGTTCTTGCCGGGTGTCACGGGCAATACCCAGGCCGGGCCTGTCTCTGCGGAGCTAGCTTCTACTACTTATAAAGATAAATTCATCACTGCCAGCGACTGGTTGTCTCCTAGAAATAACGGTTTGTGGTCAACTATAGATCCTCGGGGTCCTTGTCCAGCCGGATGGCGTGTTCCAACCGATACCGAGTTGGCTGTTTTGAATAGCAGGTACAGTACTGCGAATATCGAGGGTGCTCCCGACAATATCCGTTTAAGGATTCCCGGCGACGTTGAGAATGAGGACTTGTATTTGCCTGCCGCGGGCTACCGCAGTTATAATGGTACGTGGGCCACTCAGGGTACGCGCGGCACCTATTGGTCTTCTGCGGTCTCGGGTACTAGCGCGAGGTACTTCAACTTCTATAGCGGTTCGTCCGGTATGCTTACGGCCCTTCGCGGGGACGGCTTGTCTGTTCGTTGCCTCCAAGAATAAGCGGTTGCATCCGGGTATTAACAGGAAGAATTGAGAATGGAGAATTAAAAATTAAAAATACGGAATCAATCAAATATGATTGGTTTGAAAGGGAATTTTTAACTGCAAAGGGCGCAGATAGCAAGGGGGCATGCCCCCTTGTCTTGTTAAATTTCCTGCAACGGTGTGTGTTTTCAATAATCAATAAAAACAATTTTCAACAATCGATAAAAAAGAAAAGAAGATCAATATCTCTGAAATACCGGCCCGGGTTTATAAACCTGTATCTTGAAGGCGGTTCATGGAAAGCTTACCGGCAGTCTGTATATAAAATACAGTGCAGTTATCGGGACGACTACGCGGAAGATCTAACTGTATCCTTCGTCTCTTCGGATTTGCGGGCTGCGTTGCCCCGGAATTTTTTTAACCGTAAAGGGCGCAGAGAATGCAAAGAAAAAGAAAATGCAAAGAAAAATTTGCGGATACGGATTATATTGTTCTGCCAGGACGTAATTGCCGGACATGTTCATTTCACCCAATATGTTATATTGGGCCGGGATATGGAAGGCTTTCAGCCTTGGCCTGACGGCTATACCTGTTTCATTTCAGGATAATCTCGTCTTTCTTTATTTTCACGCTGCAATAGTGGCATTGCAATTCGATGTGTTCACTGTCTATGACGTCGAATTTAGAGGACATGGGTTCGTTGTTTGTAATACATTTGGGGTTGTTGCATTTAACGATGCCTTTTATCTTCTTGGGCAGGATAACCCTTTTCTTTTCCACTACAGTATAATCTTTAATGATGTTCAATACCACATTCGGCGCAATCAGTGCTATCTTGTTAATGACTTCTTCTTCAAAAAACTTGTCGGAAATCTTGATAATACCTTTCGTTTCCATTTTCTTGCTTTCCAGGTTATTACCGATAGTGATAGGGTTGCCCAGTTTTTCCAGTTCCAATAACGACACCACTTTGAAAACTACATTCGACGGTATATGGTCTATGGCTGTTCCATTGCAAAGCGCCGCGACCAGCAGTTCTTTTCTCTGTTTTTTCATATACTGATATTTTAATCGACGTTAATATTCAATGCGTCGCATATCACGGCCTCGCGCGTGAATACGCCGTTTTTCGCCTGTTCAAAATAATAGGCTTTGGGACTGTCGTCCACATCTTGCCGTATCTCGTTAACCCGGGGAAGCGGGTGCAGTATTTTCATGTTGTCTTTGGAGCCGGCTATCATGTCTTTGTGCAGGATATACACGTTTTTGACTTTCTCGTATTCCATCAGGTCGGTGAACCGTTCGCGTTGAACGCGCGTCATATAGAGTATGTCGGCATTGTTGATCACTTCCGGAGAAAAATCCGTGTATTCTTTGTATTCCATATCGTGTGTGTCGCAAAAATTTTTATAGGTTTCGGGTAATCTCAATTCTTCGGGAGCTACAAAATTGAATGAAGGATTGAAATGCGACATTCCTATTATCAGGGAGTGTACCGTCCGACCGTATTTCAAATCCCCGACAACAGTTAATTTGAGATTTTCCAGTGTTCCCTGCGTTTTGAAGATAGAATAAAGGTCGAGCATTGTTTGTGTCGGATGCTGGTTTGCTCCGTCTCCCGCATTGATGACGGGGATAGATGATACTTCCGATGCATAGCGCGCGGCTCCTTCCAGATGGTGGCGCATAATGATAATATCCGCATAGTTATTTACCATCGCGACAGTATCTTTAAGCGTTTCCCCTTTCGACGAACTGGTCGTTGCGGCGTCTGAAAAGCCAATGATGCGGCCTCCCAGCCTGTTTACCGCCGTTTCGAAACTAAGACGTGTACGTGTAGACGGTTCGAAGAAAAGAGTGGCGCATACTTTGCCTTCCAATAGTCTTCGGTTGGGATTCTCATCGAATCTTTTGGTCAGATTCAGTATTCTCAGAATATCTTCTTTCGAATAATCGGTAATGGATACCAGACTTTTGTTGCACATACCTTTTATGTTTATTGAACGTTATATCAAAAAAATCCCCGAAAAAATGACTTTCTTCGAGGACAAATTATTCGTATATTAAAAAAACGTCAAATATGAACAACTTGCCTTCAGGTATAAAGTACTGTTGTCGCATACATTTTCGTTTCATGACGATCTTTGGTTTATTCGGATTCGAAGATAGATACTTTTTTTTGGATTATACGTTTATTCCTTTTAAAAGTTTTGTTTTGGCTGTTAACAAATCTTTCAGCCTTAGCCTGACGGCGGGTTGAACAGAGATAAGATAAACAACCGGCAGTCAACAGTGCGCCGCGCAGTCAAATCCGAAAGGACGGGGACAGACGGTTGGGATTGTGCGGTTGGCTGGCAGATTTCTCCTTTCAGTCGGAATGACATGCGCCGGTTTGGGCAGATTTCAGCTTCCTCTATTTCCTTAAACTCCTTACGTTCAGACCTCCAATACTACCCCACGCAAACAGCGAGTTGTAGAAGATTCGTTCGTAAAGAGAAAGGCTTGCATTCTTTGGCTACACCCGGAGCAAATCAGGCCGTCAAACATATATGCGG
>JAISSD010000020.1 GCA_031273295.1 Prevotella sp. | reverse complement strand
ACCTTGTAGGTGATTGTCTGGTCTGCCGTACTTGCTTCATTCAGGCCGTACCCCTGTTTTACATTCCTGGTGACAGAAGACGAAGGCGAGTAAGCGAAAAACTCGACAGAACCGTCAGTAGCAGTCGGAAAGTAAGCCTGGGGCGAATAAGCCCATTTGTCATCCTCTCCGCGGTAAACGGTAACACCACGGAGCAAGTAATCGGCAGCAGCCGTCCAGGTGGAAGCCTCGCTGTAATGGGCGCTGACAACAAAACTCTTGATGGAATAGGCATTGGTAGTAGTAGCCTTCAAGGAAGACATACCGCCCTGGGCGCGGAAATCAATAGCGCGAGAACCGGCAGGAACGTCCGAGACATCATCCTGCGAACAACCGGACAAAAGCAACAGTCCGGACAAAAACAACCCCGGCAAAAACCGGAAAACGAGATTTCGTCTTTTTTCAATCATAACTCTCTTTTTTTAAGTTAATAAATTAATAATTAAACAACATATATATAAGCCGGGATAACTCCCGAACAAATAATTTCCTTTTTCTTGATGACATTTGTCGAAAATATGCGGGATGTGACACACGTCCTGCTGTTTTCCGTGCTTTTTATCGGAGACGCGGCGAGCCACGCCTCTACAAATCCGCATTTTTGATTTTATATCTTTATTTCTCATTGATTTCTCCATTCCCAATTCTTCATTCTTTTCTCCATTCTTCATTCCGCATTTTTATTCTTAATTCTTCATTCCTAATTCTTCATTTTTTTCTTGATTCTTAATTCTTAATTCACTCTTCAATTCTCCATTCCCCATTCGACATTCTGCATTTTTCATTCTTAATTCTTAATTCTTAATTCTTCATTTTTTTCTTGATTCCTAATGTACTCCTCGCTGCCGGCTGGCGAACAACCGGCGAGTATCTGGACAGTATTGATAGATGAGACGATCTCTTCCGTGCGCAATAGAGAATCCAAAGCCTCGAACATCCTGCGATTGTCGGTGTAATCCCTTAGCAAATCAGAACTGCCAAAAGGAAAGTAAAACACTTTGGGAGCATAAGGATCGATATGACTGGTTCCGGTAGCCTTTGTTCCGGCGACCTTTATTCCCGTACCTGTCCCGATAACCGGAAGACCCTGTGCCGGCAACAAGACCGGCAACAGGGAGAACAGGATGACAGGCATTGCCGGAAAAAAACGCAAAAAGGCGCCTGCCACCGGTTGTCCTGTACCGCCGGCATGATCCCGGAACAGCGAAAAAACGCCCTGCCCGAAGAAACGGGTAAACGTTTTTCGAAGTACTGATCCGGCTGTCGCTGTTGTTTTATGCATGGAGTATGTGATATTGTTTTTGCACATCATTTACCATTGTTTGGTCGCTCTGCGACAATGTATTTTCTATCCAACAAATGTATTGAATCCGACCGAATGGTCTGTTACAGATTTCCGCCTTTTTATATTCAATTGTCGGAATTCGGAACAGAGACCGGACAAAGAGGCCGCTTTCCATATCGCCACCTGCAATCTGTCTATACAGAGCGCCAGGCCGAATAATACTGACGTCCGGAAGGCAAGGCCGAAAGAACAGGAAAAAGCGCCCTGCCCGAAGAAACGGGCAAACGCTTTTCGATGTACTGATCCTGTTGCCGATATTGTTTTATGCATGGAGTATGTGATATTGTTTTTACGCATTATTTGTTATTGTTTGGACACTCCGCAACTATATATTCTTATCCCAGCAAATGTATGGAATCCAGCTGACTGAATTGTTACATATTTCCACCTTTTTATATTCAATTATCGGAATCCCGAATGGAAACAGAACATTTTGACGCTTATAATGCACGGATGTATATACAGGCGACCACAAACAGGACAACGCATGCGTTGCCCCTACGGTTTTTCCACAAATATTTTCATGATTGTTTTACCGGCATACAAACGGGAAATTTTCCGCGCCGTCATTTTATCCGTTATAAAATTTATCGTTTTTTCATTTTGCAGGATCACCGGCAATGTTACCTGCCGTACGGGTTCGGGACGGGGATAGTCCGTAGGACTTTCATATCTGTAGAAAAAAGATACGCCCGCCTCACCATTCCCCATAGGGGATTCACAAACAAACCAGGTGAAACCTCTGACGTAAGCTGTTTTAACACAAGGAACACAAAGCGTTTTTTCCCTGTGCCCTTTGTGATACCTTTGCGCTCTTGGTGTTAAAAAATTCTTTGAGGTGCGACAATTTGAATTGAATTGAATTGAATTAAAAATCGACGTAGTCAAAATCGGCAACGCCAAAATCGACGCAGTCAAAACCATGTGCACAATATAACCTGCGACTTATTCACAGCTCATTTCGTTACTTCGTCAATCAAATAAAATATGGATTTAAAATTGATATCGCTATACTCGCTCATACCAATCTCGCAAGTGCGGCTGGTCGAATACCCTTCTTTGCAATCGGAAGGAATCTGTCCGGCCAGGCGCCTTAATCCGTGTTTGTTCAGTTCGGGGTACGTAAAACCCCTGTCTCCGGCGAATCCGCAACAATTACTGTCAACAAAGCTAACTTTTTTGGAACACATCTTAGCCAGTTGCAACAGTTGCTGTTCCATACCTATCTTCTTTACGGAGCAAACAGGAAATACAGCGACTGTCTCGCGGGGATTCCTGACCTGTAACTTCGGCATCACAAAGCGTAGCATAAACTCGACAGGATCGTATATTTTGAGGCTTTTATTCATATTGGCTTCGCGGAAAGTATAGAAGCACGGACTCATGTCGAACAATATGGGGTATTTGCCACCTTCCGAGGCTTTAAACAGGGCTTCTTCCAGTTCCTTCGATTTGCGCGCGCCTTCTTCTTTCAGCCCTTTACTGCTGAAAGCCATGCCGCAACACAGGCCATTTATTCCTTCAGGGTAGATGATGGTAAAGCCCGCCCGCCGCAAGAGTTCCTTGGTTGTTTGAGTCAGCTCCGCATCCCCTTTTTCATAGCCGTTTGATCTACCCATCGAGCGATTGATACAGGACGGGAAATAAACGGCCTTGTCGGATTGCCACTGATTAACGACAGTGTCTTTTATCTTGTGCGCACCCTTCGGCATACACTTGTTCCATTTGGGTATCGTTTTGAAAGAGGCCGTTCTCATCGCTTTTGCAATGCCGCCCATGAGCGTATCACCCAATATGGAATGAAAAAAATGCACGAGGTTCAATCCCCCGCGCATCAGGGAAGTTGTACCTGCTATATGGCCGCCTATGTACGACGCCACACTCTTTGCCGTGCCGGAAGCCTCATTATGGCGCAGGTCTTTTATAAACTTGCCCGTATCTATTTTTACAGGGCATATCAGCCCGCAAAGGCCATCGGTAGCGCAAGTTTCATTCGAATAATATCCGGCGTCGCGCAGCATCTGTTTCAGCCGTGCCGGATCCTGGCCAAGAGTTTTCAACCGTGAAATCTCCCTGGCAATGACAATGCGCTGGCGAGGCGACAAGGTCAGGCCCTCGGAGACGCAGTTCGGTTCGCAGAAGCCGCACTCCATGCACTTGTCCACTATCTCGTTCACGGCAGGCAAGGGTTTCAGGTTTTCGAGGTGTATCTTCGGGTTTTCGTTGATCACCACGCCCGGATTTACAAGATGATGCGGGTCGAATATTTTCTTTATCCTGAGCATTGTTTTATAAGCGGCTTCACCCCATTCCTTTTCCACAAACGGCGCCATATTACGGCCTGTGCCGTGCTCGGCTTTGAGCGAGCCGTCAAACTTGTTGACCACGATATCCGCCAGTTCATCCATCATATCCGCATAGCGTTGCACTTCGCTTGCAGTACCGAGATCCTGTGAAAAGTTAAGGTGCAGATTCCCTTCCAGCGCATGGCCGAAAAGAACGGCGTCATGATATCCGTATTTTTTGAACAGGGCTTTCAATGCAATACATGCTTCTGCAAGACGCGGAACGGGGAACGCAACATCCTCGATGATGCAGGTCGTCCCTGTTTTGCGCAGGCCGCCGACAGAAGAGAGCAAGCCTTTACGGGCTTTCCAGTTGAAGTTGTATTCCTTGTAATCGGAGGTGAACCTGTAGGGCTGTATGGTAGGTATGGAAGCCACTGCTTCGCGTACAGCAGTTTCTTTGGCGTCCATATCGTTTTTTTCGTTCGCTTGTATCTCGACCAAAAGGATACAGGCCGTTTCGGGCATTGTACGGAAATAACCGGGCGCGTCGGGGTCGTCCTCCACCGAACGGATAGAATCCCTGTCCAGAAGCTCGACTGCCGAAACGGGACTTTCGCGAAGGAGAGGCACGGCTTCGCAGGCAAGTTCGATGGTTTCGAAGATCATCAAGGCGCAAGCCTTGCACTTTTCATCGGCCACAGTATGGTAAGTGATATCGGAGATAAAAGCCAGGGTGCCTTCCGAACCTATCATGAGGTGTTTGATAATATCGAAAGGGTCTTGAAAATCTACCAGCGCATTGATACTGTAGCCTGTCGTATTCTTGATTTTGAATTTCCGTCTGATGCGTTCAGATAAAACGGCGTCGGCTTTCACATCGTCTCTCAACCGTTCTATCTCCCGTATTATTTCAGGATGCTTTGCCTTGAATGCTCTTTTGCTTTCTTCGTCCGACGTATCGAGAATAGTACCGTCGTAGAGCGCTATACGAATATCCGCTATTGTTTTATATGAATTCCGAGCCGTACCGCAACACATGCCGCTCGCATTGTTGGCGGCTATCCCGCCAATCATTGCGGCGTTTATCGAAGCAGGATCGGGTCCGATCTTACGTCCGAACGGTTGCAGGTAAATGTTGGCCCTCGCCCCTGTGATCCCCGGTTGCAGTTTGATCTTCATCCCCTCGTCGTCCAGAATGGAATATTTGCGCCATTTATGGGTTGTTACCATGAGTACGGAATCGGAAATCGCCTGTCCCGAAAGGCTTGTTCCCGCCGCACGATATGTTACCGGAATATTCAATCGCCCGGTTTGGCGGATCACTTCGACGGCTTCTTCTTCGGTATACGCCTGTACAACCATTTTCGGTATCAGACGGTAAAAACTCGCATCTGTACCGTAAGCCAGCAATCGCAACGGGTCTGTGACGATACGTTCAGCAGGTATCTTTTTCGATAATTCTTCCTTTAATTGCTGATAATTAGCAGGTAACATGGCAATATTTCTTTTAGTTAACCGGAAATGAACTTCTTGGGATAAAACCGCTGCAAGTTATAAAACATATTCGAAATATCATCGCCGATAACGGGCGGATAATAGAACCTCTTTCAAAAATCGTTAAATAGAGAGCCTGTTCGCGTAAAACCGGGATAACTTTATCTGTATGCCAAACGGGTGACGGCTGTTTAAAAAAACACAAAACCTGCAAATTCCATCTTTCCTGTTCTTTGAATACAAGAAAAAAGAGTAATTTTACAAGTTAAATTTAACAAACGAAAACCGAAATATATTATTCATTTTAAAATTAGTAAAAGCAATGAGAATCGAGAAAATTTTCGCGCGTGAGATCCTGGATTCAAGAGGGAATCCAACAATCGAAGTCGATGTAACCCTTGAATGCGGCATACTTGGCCGCGCCGCTGTGCCGTCAGGCGCATCAACGGGAGAAAACGAAGCATTGGAACTTCGCGACGGCGACAAAAAACGTTATGGAGGCAAGGGCGTAACCAAAGCCGTGGATAACGTAAACAAAATAATCGCTCCGGCCCTGTCGGGCGAATCGGCTCTTGACCAAAGAGGGATCGACAGCAAAATGCTTGCGCTGGACGGAACAAAAACAAAATCCAAACTTGGGGCCAACGCCATTCTCGGGGTTTCCCTTGCCGTTGCCAAAGCCGCGGCCGACTATCTGGAACTTCCTCTGTATCGCTACATAGGCGGAACCAACGCTTATACATTGCCGGTACCGATGATGAACATCATCAACGGAGGCTCTCACTCCGACGCCCCTATTGCATTTCAGGAATTTATGATCCGCCCCGTGGGAGCGAAATCGTTCAAAGAAGCTCTGAGAATGGGCGCGGAAGTTTTTCACGCGTTGAAAAAAGTACTTCACGATCGCGGACTCAGTACGGCAGTAGGCGATGAAGGAGGTTTCGCCCCTGCCCTTAACGGGACGGAAGACGCCCTTGAATCGATTCTTAAGGCAATCGACGCCGCGGGCTACAAGGCGGGAAAAGATGTGACCATCGCTCTCGACTGCGCCGCGTCGGAATTTTATGACAAAAAAGACAAGGTATACGATTATACTAAATTTGAAGGAAAAGGAGCCGCTAAACGCGCCGCAGCCGATCAGGTTAAATTCCTGAAAGAACTTACCGAAAAATATCCTATAGACTCTATCGAAGACGGTATGGACGAAGGAGACTGGGACGGATGGAAAAAACTTACAGACGCCGTAGGCGATAAAGTTCAGCTTGTAGGCGACGATTTGTTCGTGACCAACGTTGAATTCCTCCAAAAAGGTATCGAAAGCGGATGCGCCAACTCCATCCTTGTCAAGGTGAACCAAATCGGTACGCTTTCCGAGACTCTGGACGCTATTGAAATGGCTCACCGTGCAGGTTACACCAGCGTGACTTCTCACCGTTCGGGAGAAACCGAAGACGCCACAATCGCCGACATCGCGGTTGCGACAAACTCCGGACAAATCAAAACGGGTTCGCTTAGCCGCACAGACCGTATGGCTAAATACAACCAGCTTCTTCGCATCGAGGAAGAACTTGGCGACAAGGCCGTTTATGGATGGAAACGCGTTCAATACAAAAAATAAGGGGTTAATTCCACCGTATTATGAAAAAACCGGTATCCGAAAGGGTACCGGTTTTTGATTTTCATATAAATTATATATATATTTGCGAAAGCTTTATGGTTGCCATTATTTTCTTTCGCAATTTGTTTAAGCCTATGAACCGGATCTGTATTATATTTCTCGCCCTGTTCCTGATTTCATGCGTCGGCGTTTCCGCCCAAAACGATAAAGATACTCCGCGTAACGGAGAAGGGGCGCAGGCATTCCTGAAGCGGAACAAGCGTACAGGCAAAGCCTGTTACAGGCAGTTTTTGGAATTGAATAAAGGCAAGTTCGGACGGAACAACTCTTTGCTGAAAAAGGTGGTATACACGCTGCCGCCCTTACCCGGCAAACAGGATGCGGCAACTCGAATAAAACCTGCGGAAAATACCCCGACGGAAAAGAAACATGTAAACAAGCTTTTCGGAAGCAAGTATCAGGAATATACGGTTAGATCCGACAAACTGAAGGGGGCTTGCTTTTATCTTTCGAGCGGACATGGCGGCCCCGACCCCGGAGCAATCGGCAAAGTGGACGGATACGAGCTTCATGAAGACGAATACGCTTACGACATAACGCTGCGCCTTGCCCGCGCCTTGCTTGAAGAAGGCGCCAGGGTATATATGATAACACAAGACCCGAACGACGGTATCCGCGACGACAGATACCTTGCAAACAGCGACCGGGAAACCTGTATGGGAGAGGCGATCCCTTTGAATCAACTGAAAAGACTGAAGCAACGGAGCGACAAGATAAACAGCCTTGCGGAAATGACGGAAGAAAAATACAAGAGGACGGCCTTTATCCATGTAGACAGCCGTAGCCGGAAACAAAAGCTGGACGTTTTTTTCTATCATGCTCCCAATAACGCCGAAGGCAAGAGGCTGGCAAACAGAATGAGAGCCACTTTCGAAAGCCATTATGGCAAGCATCAGCCCAGGCGCGGCTTTGCAGGAACAGTCAGCGAACGTAGCCTGCATGTCCTTGACAATACTACTCCGGTCGGACTTTATGCAGAACTTGGCAATATTCAAAACAATTTTGACCAGCGAAGATTTCTGAATCCCGACAACAGGCAGGCCTTGGCCAACTGGATGTGCAGAGGTTTTATCGCGGACTACGAGAACTGGAAGAAGGGCAAGTAAAACGCCTTTTCCGTGGTTTTCGTCAAAATCAAAGATATTCATCTTCGGATGAAATCGTTTTGTGACGCTCTTTTTGATTTAGGCCTATTTCCCCTTTTTAACAGGAGAGGAAACAAATCAGATCAATCGAATACACGCTGTTGACGCTACTGTTCTCTAACACAACGGACGGAGAAGCTGAATGCCCGGTAGTAGTTGGGGACTTCGTTTCCTAATACGGAATCAATCGCTGACATCAAGTAATACGAGTCTCCATAGTAGGCATCCGACATCCAGTAGATGCCGTAGTTGCCTACGGTAGCCAACATGCCAACGTACCCGCCGGAAGCGGGAAAGAACACTTCTTTGCCATTATGTTCCAGCGTCCAGCCCGAGTTATCGTTCGCGGAATTCACCCATGTACCGTCGGCGGAATCGACCATGCCGCTGACGTCGTCAAAGCTACCGGACGAATTCTTCCAACCCGCGAACTCAGAATCCACAGGCATGCGCCATTTCCTGCCGTGCAACGCTCCGCCGTTGGCTTCAGTTATGTAACGGCAGATATCGCCCTTGCCGGCGGAAGGTTCATGAATCCCGTACAGGGCGTCGTATCCATAATAGCTCCTACCGAAATCTCCATCGGCATACGGTATATTATTCCAATCCAAACCGGTATCTACAGACCAGCCGGTGGCGGACGCCGGGTCAGGAACGTAAGTACATCCACTATTATTTACACTGTTGTAACCGTATCCGTACAGGCTGCCCCACTTGAAATGCAGGCCCTGGTAATATTGATGGGTAGTGTCGCCAACATCGTCAAAAGTGAGTTTGCTGCCGTCCCAATAAATATTGCTGCCCGCCCAGCCATCGTGAACGGCAGGGTAATAATCCGAGGTAGTCGCCGGAAGCTTTACGGTTCTGAATACGGGCGCAAACTCGCCTGCGGGACTGTAAAAGACAAATGTGGCGCAAGGCCGGCCGTAAACAACCACCGGATCGTTGTCTATCAGACTGAAATGGAAAGTCCCGTCCCCGGATCCGCCCGTATCGAAAGAAGCGACGATAGCGTGTCCGAAACTCAACTTTACGTACCAGTCGCAGTCCGCAGTAACCTCCAGGGTCTGTGGCGAACCGTCGTCAGGGTATTCGTCCAATGCATCCGCCACGGAAAACCTGCTGACGGACGACGGCTGTGTGACGATTATTGTTTTTGTCAACGTTCCCGAA